>DASZOA010000218.1:0-6716 GCA_035551055.1 Solirubrobacteraceae bacterium | reverse complement strand
GCGCTGTGGCGGCGGGCTCTGGCGGCGGCGACGCCGGGTCGGGCGGCGGCGACGCGGGGTCGGGGGTCTGGTCCTCGGCCGGCGGCGCCGGATCGGGTGACGTGCCCGACGCGTTGTCCTTCGCGGCCGGCGCGACCTCGCGGTTGGCCGCCTGCGGCACCCTCGCGTCGGGCCTCGGCCGGCCCGTCGCCTGCACCGCCGCAGCGACCTCGGCCTCGGCGGCCTGCCGGTCTCCGCCGCCGTCGGCGTGCACCTTCGCTTCCTCGGCGGCTTCGGCCTCGGCGGCGGCGGCCGCGGCACGCGCCGCATCCGCGGCCTCGCGCTCGGCCTGCGCGGCCGCCTCGCGCGCCGCCTGCTCCTCGGCCTCGCGCCGCGCGCGCTCCTCGGCGGCCAGGCGCGCCTGCTCCTCGGCGTCCCTGCGCTGCTGCTCCTCGCGGGCCCTGAAGGCCGCGTTGCCCTCGCCGACGACCTCGCCGATCGCGCGCGTGAACAGCGCGCACGAGCGGATCGCGTCGTCGTTGCCGGGCACGACGTAGTCGATGCCGTCCGGGTCGCAGTTCGTGTCCACGAGGCCGATGATCGGGATCCGCAGGCGCTGCGCCTCGCGCACCGCGATCTCCTCGACCTTGAGGTCGATGACGACCATGGCGTCGGGCGTGCGGATCATGTGCTTGACGCCGCCGAGGTTCGCGCGCAGCTTCGTCAGATCGGCCTGCGCGGCCATCCGCTCGCGTGTCGGCAGCAGCTCGAGCTGGCCCTCGGCCTCGTAGCGCTCGAGATCGTGCAGGCGCTTGATGCGCTGGCTGATCGTCTGGAAGTTCGTCAGCAGGCCGCCGAGCCAGCGGTGGTTGACGTACGGCATGCCGGCGCTCTCGGCCGCATCTCGCACCGCGTCGCGCGCCTGCTTCTTCGTGCCCACGAACAGCACGCTGCCGCCGCGGTGGGCGACCGCCGAGGCGAACTCCTGCGCCTCGCGCAGCATCCGCTCGGTCTTGAGCAGGTCGATGACATAGATGCCGCCGTTCTCGCCGTGGATGAAGCGGCGCATCTTGGGGTTCCAGCGGCGCGTCTGGTGGCCGAAGTGCATCCCGGCCTCCAGCAGCTCCTTGATCCCGATCTGGGCCATGGCTCTGCGCTCCTTGTGATGGTGCTTGGCTGTGGCCGCCGGCGCGCGCGGGACCCGGCGCGGAGAGGCCGGGCAGGACCGCGTCACGGACCCCGGCGGGGTCGTTGGACGATTGGTCTAGGAAGCCGGGAGTTTACGCAAGCTTCCCGGCCGAGGTACGTTATGTGTTGTGCGGGACGAGCCCTCCCTTCCCCTACCTCCGGTGGGCTCGAACCGCGTCGGGTGGCGGGGCGGCCTTTGGACGGGTCGCCCCGTCGCGCTCAACCGCCGGCCTGCTCGAGCGCGGCGCGCAGGTCGTCGGGCAGCGGCGACCTGACGTCCACCGGCGCGCCGGTCACCGGGTGCGAGAACGCCAGGCGGGCGGCGTGCAGGAACTGGCGCCGCAGGCCGTAGGCGCCGGCGCGACCGTACTCGCGGTCACCGCAGACGGGATGGCCGATCGCGCGCATGTGCACGCGGATCTGGTGCGTGCGCCCGGTCTCCAGGCGCACCCGCAGCAGCGTGGCGCGCGGCAGCGCCCGCTCGACCTCGAAGTGCGTGACCGCGTCCTTCGCGGCGTTCGCATCCGAGTCCACCGACATGAGCATCGGCCGGCGCCGGTCGCGCCCGATCGGCGCCACGATCGTCCCGCTGCGCGCCGGCGGCCGCCCGTCGACGAGCGCGAGGTACTCGCGCCGGAGGCGGCGGGCCGCGAGCGCGGCCTTCAACGCACGGTGGACGGCGTCGTCCTTGGCGACGACGAGCAGTCCCGAGGTGTTGCGGTCCAGGCGGTGCACGATGCCCGCCCGCCAGCCTTCCTCGCCGCCGGCGGCGCGCCCGTGCAGCGCCTGCGCGAGCGTGCCCTCGCGGTGTCCGCGCGCGGGATGCACGACGACGCCCGCCGGCTTGTCGACGACGATCAGGTGCTCGTCCTCGAAGGCGATCTCGAATGCGGCGACGCGCGCGTCCGCGGCCGGCGTCGGCGCGTCCTGCGGGGGCTCGTCGACCACGACACACTCGCCGCCGGCGACGCGGTGGTTCTTGCGCACGGTCGCGCCGTCGACGAGCACGCGGCCGGCGACGATCAGCCGCTGCGCCCGCGAGCGCGAGCCCAGCGGCTCGGCGAGCAGCACGTCGAGCCGCTCGCCGCCGGCCTCAGGCGGAAGCTCGAGCTCGAGCGCCACGCTCCATCACCACCAGCAGGATGACGACGCCGATCGTGATCGACGCGTCGGCGACGTTGAACGCCGGCCAGTAGGGCAGCTTGAGGAAGTCGACGACCGCGCCCTCGCGGATGCGGTCGGCGACGTTGCCGAGCGCCCCGCCGAGCAGCATCCCGGTCGGCAGCCACATGAGCGGCTCGCCGGCGTGGCGCGCGAAGTACGCCAGCAGCGCGGCGATCGCGATCGCGATGACGACGGCGACGAGCGCGCCGCCGTCCTGCAGCTGGCCGAACGCGACGCCGGTGTTGCGCGTGTTGACGAGCTTGACGCCCGCGACGAGGTCGCGCTGCTCGCCGCGCTCCAGCGAGGCGACGACGAGCGCCTTGACCGCCTGGTCGGCGGCGAGCACCGCGGTGAGCACGAGCATCGCGCGCGCCCACGCGCGACGAGCCGAGCGCGCGGCTGTGGCGCGGCTCACCCGCGGATCAGGCCGATGAGGAAGAAGCCGACGATCTGCAGGACGAGGATCGCCACGATCGGGCTGACGTCGATCGGGCCGATCGGCGGGATGAAGCGCCGGAAGAGCCCGAGGTAGGGCTCGGTGACGTCGCGCAGGAAGCCGAGCACGGCGCTGGACCAGCGCGAGTACGGGATCCGCCCGCCGAACGCCAAGATCAGCGACGTGATGATGTAGGCGAAGATCAGGATGATGTAGACCCACAGCAGCGCCGTCAGGAAGTCGGCGATCGAGTCGCGCGCGGTCGCGACGACGAAGATCGCCACACTCATCGCGCGAGCACCGCCTGCAGCGCGTCGTCGAACGCGGCCCGCACGCCGGCGTGCTCGAGCGCCGCCAGCCCGCGCGCGGTGATCCCACCCGGCGACGTGACCGCGCGGCGGACGGCGAGGGTGTCCATGCCGCGCGCCTGCAGCAGCGCCGCGGTCCCGCCGATGCTGGCCGCGACGAGCCGCCCACCGACGTCGGCCGGCAGCCCCGCGCGGACGCCGGCGTCGACCTGGGCCTCGGCGACGAGCGCCACGTAGGCCGGCGCGCAGCTCATCAGGCCGGTGGCGATCTCGATCTGCGACTCCTCGAGGCTGACGACCAGCCCGACGCGCTCGAAGAGCGCGACCGCCTCGCGCTCGAGGTCGGCGTCGGCGCCGGCGTCGCGGGCGTGGCAGGTGACGCCGTGGCGGACCTCGACGGGCACGCTCGGGATCATGCGGACGACGGGCGTCTCGCCGTACGCGGCGCGCAGCGCCGCGAGCGGCACGCCGCCGAGGATCGAGATGACGGCCTTCGCCGCGCCGCCGATCTCGGCCGCGACGCGCTCGAGACCGGGCGGCTTGTGCGCCAGCAGGACGGCGTCGGCGCGCCGGGCGAGCTCGGCGTTGGACTCGACGACCTCGCCGCCGAGCTCGGCGACGAGCGCCTCCGCGCGGCCCCGGTCGACGTCGTGCACGAGCACGGGGTCGCCCCAGCCGCGCGCGAGCGCGCTGGCCATGTTGCCGGCCCCGATCAGCCCGATCCTCATCATCCGAACCCTAGATCACGCCGTCGCGAGGAGCCGATTTCGCCCAGGCGCCGAAAAGCGGCCCTCACGACTGGTTGAAGAAGCCCTTCTCGATGAGCTCGGCTTTCTCCTCCGCCGAGATCTGCACGTTGCGCGGGGTGAGCATGAAGACCTTATGGGCGATCCGCTGCATGCCGCCGTCGAGCGCGTACGTCAGCCCGCTGGCGAAGTCGATGAGCCGCTTGGCGAGATCGTTCTCGGTCGCCTGGAGGTTCAGCACGACCGGGATCTGCTGCTTGAACTTGTCGGCCACCTGCTGGGCGTCGTTGAACGACTTCGGGATGACGAGGTGCACCCGCACGTCGCCGCCGTTGCGCGTGCGCTCGACCGGCCGCAGGACCGTCGTCGGGCGGCGGGGCTCGTCGTCGGCGAAGATGTCGTCGAAGTCGTCGCGCGGGCGCCGGCGCGCGCCCAGCCGGCGCACGTTCGGGCGCTCGCGGTAGCGGTCCTCGAGCTCGGCCTCGGGCTCGGGGGCCGGGCGCGACCGCTGCTCGCGCTCGCGCTCGCGCTCGCGGGCCTGCTCGGCCTCGCGATAGCGCTGGCGCTCGAGCTCGTGCTCGTCGACGTAGGCGTGCTCCTCGGCCAGGCCGAAGTACACGAGCGCGCGATGCCAGGAGTCACGAAACGCCATTGCCAGGGAAGGTTAGACCTCTTGGGGCGTTCTCCTGCACGTTCAGCAAAACAGCCGTGTGCCGATCCGCACGAGCGTCGCGCCTTCCTCGACGGCGACCTCGTAGTCCTGCGTCGTCCCCATCGAGAGCTCGGGCAGGTCGCGCGCGGCGGCGAGCTCGCGCAGCGCGGCGAACCAGCGCCGGCTGTCTTCGGGATCGCGTGCGAGCGGCGGCATCGTCATGAGCCCCGCGACCGGCGTCGGGCAGCGCTCGAGGAAGGCGTCGAGCTCGGCGGGCGCGACGCCCCCCTTGCCCTCCTCGCCCGCGACGTTGACCTCGACGAGGATCCGCAGCCCGTCGCGGGCGTGCTTGGCGAGCTGGCGCAGGACGGAGTCCGTGCAGACGGAGTGGATGAGGCGCACGAGCGGCGCGATCTGCTTGACCTTGCGGCTCTGCACGTGCCCGATGAAGTCCCACGTGAACGTGTCGCCGTGCGCCTCGACCTTGGCCTGCAGATCCTGCGCGCGGTTCTCTCCCAGCACCCTCACGCCGCCCTCGGCGAGCGCCGCGAGCAGCTCGACGGGCACGTACTTGACCGCCGCCACGACCTCGACGTCGGCGGGGTCGCGATCGGCGCTCCGCGCGGCCGCGGCGATGCGCTCGTGGACCTCGGCGAGGTTGGCCGCGACGCGCTCGGCCGTCAGGCCGCTGATCAGCTCGGCCAATCGCCGCCGGCCTCGCCGACCCGCCAGACCGCGCTCGCCTGGCGCCCCGTGTCCTTCGGGTCCTTGCCGTGGTCGCGGCGATGCGAGTAGAACAGGCTCCGCGGCGCGCACATCGTGCAGATGTCGACGTCGTGGGTGTGCTCCGGCGGGATGCCGGTCGCCTGCAGCTGCAGGCGCGCGATGTTCTTGAGGTGCGCGTGGTTGCTCAGCCGTGCGATCCCGCGCCCGTAGCGCATGAACGCGCGGTGCACCCAGGTGTTGACCTCGTAGCAGCAGACGCCGATCGACGGCCCGATCGCCGCCTGGATGTCGCCTTCGGCCCCGGCCTCGCGCAGCTTGGCCACACCCTCCTTGAGCACGTCGGCGGCGAGACCGCGCCAGCCGGCGTGGACCATCGCGACCGCCTCGGGCGCGATCAGCGCGACCGGCAGGCAGTCGGCGGTGACGACCACGGCGGCGACGTCCTCGAGCGGCGTCGCGATCCCGTCCGCCTCGATTGGCTCGGCGCCCGGCTCGGGCAGCTCGGTGACGACGGCCACGTCGGAGCCGTGGACCTGCTTGGGCTCGAGCCAGCGCTCGCGCGGAATGCCGATGAGCTGCGCGACCCGCTCGCGGTTCTCCTCCACGGCGGGCATGTAGTCGTTCGTGTCGCGGCCGACGTTGAGCTCGTCGAAGGGCTCGCCCGAGACGCCGCCGCGGCGCGTGAAGAACATCGCGCGGCCGCCCGGCAGCTCGACGCCGATGTGATCGCCGACGGCCTTGAACGGCTCCTGCAGCCGGTCGCCCCAGATGTTCTGGGAGCGCGAAGGGGTGGCCGCGGCCGGCTTGCGGACTGTCGCCATCACCCATTCATAGCACGACGTCACGGCGTGCCCGTGGGCGCCGGCGGCTCCAGCGCGGCCTGCAGCTCGGCCTCGCGGCCCGCGCCGAGGGCTCCGTCGAGGCGGCGATCGAGCACGGCCTGCAGGCGGCGTCCGAGCTGCGGCCCCGGCGCGAGTCCCGCCACGACGAGGTCGTCGCCGGTGATCTGCAGGCGGACGTGGCGCAGCTCGTCGATCCATTGCCGCGCCGGCGCCTCGGCCCCGCGCGCGCCGGCCAGCGCGACCGCCTCGACGGGTAGCCCGCGCAGCAGGCGCGCCAGCTCCGAGGGTCGTCGCGGCGCGTCGTCGAGCGGCGGCGCCTGCAGGCAGGCGCGCACGATCGCGCGCTCGGCGGAGCCGAACTGCAGGTCGGCGAGCAGCCCCTCGTCGGGCGCGGCCCACGCCGCGGCGAGCACGAGCAGATCGCGGCGGCCCTCGCTGGCGGGCAGGAGCGCGAGCGCCCGCTCGGTCAGCTCGCGCTCGGGCGCGAGCCACGGCGCGAGACCGAGCGCGACCGCGGACTGAAGCGCCGCCACCGGGTCGGGCTCGCCGAGGGCGAGGCGCAGCTCGTTGCCGATCCGCGCGCCGGACACGGTCTGCAGCGCGCCGTCGGCGACGGCGCGCGCGGCGGGGGCCGCGCCCGACGAGGGGCTGCTCGCCGACCTGCAGTTCGGCTCC
>DASZOA010000217.1:0-3092 GCA_035551055.1 Solirubrobacteraceae bacterium | reverse complement strand
GAGTACATCGCCCGCGGGAACTTCATCTACCCGCCCGAGGGCACGATGCGCCTGACGACCGATCTGTTCGCGTACTGCCACGAGTTCGTGCCGAAGTGGAACACGATCTCGATCTCGGGCTACCACTTTCGCGAGAAGGGGTGCTCAGCGGTGCAGGAGGTCGCGTTCACGCTGTGCAGCGCGATCGCCTACGTGCAGGCGGCGCTCGACACGGGTTTGGAGGTCGACGAGTTCGCGCCGCGGCTGGCGTTCTTCTTCAACGGCCACAACAACGTCTTCCAGGAGGTCGCGAAGTTCCGCGCCGTGCGGCGGATGTGGGCGCACATCATGCGCGACCGCTTCGGCGCGAGGGACGAGAAGTCGATGAAGCTGCGCTTCCACACGCAGACCGGCGGCGTCACGCTGACCGCGCAGCAGCCGCAGAACAACGTCGTCCGCGTCGCGCTGCAGGGCTTCGCCGCCGTGTGCGGCGGCACCCAGTCGCTGCACACCAACGGCTACGACGAGGCGCTCGCGCTGCCCTCCGAGCGGGCCGCGAAGATCGCGCTGCGCACGCAGCAGATCCTCTACCACGAGTCCGGCGCGACCGACACGGTCGACCCGTTCGCCGGCTCCTACTACGTCGAGGCGCTGACCGACGAGGTCGAGCAGCGCGCCTACGAGCTCATCGCCAAGGTCGACGAGATGGGCGGCTCGGTCAACGCGATCGAGTTCATCACCAGCGAGATCGACCAGTCGGCCTGGGGCTACCAGGAGCGCTACCGCTGCAAGCAGGACATCGTGGTCGGCGTCAACAAGTTCGAGGAGGACGCGATCGAGATCGAGGACATCCTGCGCGTCGATCCCGCGACCGAGCGGGCGCAGCTCGACCGCCTGGCGGCGTTCAAGCGCGACCGCGACCACGAGCTCGTCGCGCGCCGGCTCCAGGAGCTGCGCGAGGCCGCGCGCGCAACGACGAACCTCATGCACCCGATCCGCGACGCGCTGCGCGACCGCTGCTCGATGGGCGAGGTCTGCGGCGCGATGAAGGACGTCTTCGGGGCGTACCGCCCGCGGACCTGACCCGGTGACCTTCTACGACGTCGTCCTGACCGTCCACATCCTCGCCGTCGTGGTCGCGTTCGGGGTCGTGTTCGCCTATCCGGTCATCGACGGCTACATGCGGCGCGCGAGCCCGGCCGGCCTCGCGGCGCTGCATCGCCTGCACGTGCTGCTGGCCACCCGCGTCATCACGCCGGCGATGACCGTCGTGCTGCTCGCCGGCCTGTATCTCACGTTCGACCGCTGGAGCTTCGAGGAGCCGTGGATCAGCGCCACGGTCGCGATCCTGTTCGTGCTCTTCGGGCTGACCGGCGGCTTTCTGATCCCGGCCGACCGGCGCCTGGAGGAGCTCGCCGAGCGCGACCCTTGCGCTCAGCCTCGGCGTCATCGGACGCAAGCTGCGGCACCGCCGGCACGCGCAATAGACCGAGCGGCTCACTGGGCGCCTGGATTGGCGCGGCTGCGCGTCCCGGCAGAGGTTCGCTTGCGGCGGTCGTCGACGGTGAGCTCGACGCAGAGCGCCTGTTCGTCGATCGGAGGAAGGCCCGACCGGGAACAGCCGCCTGGCACCAGGCGTGCCAACCGTTAGCTCCGGCCGCAGAAGCGGAAGCCTCCGTGGCCCGCGAGCAGGCCCTTGCCCCTGGCGTTGATCACGCTGCCCTGTACAGAGAGGTCCCGCAGTCTGCTCGCATCCTGTGCCTCCGCGGCGCTCACCTGCTGGCGGAGATTCGAAGAGCCTTCCGCGACCGAGTTGACCAAGGCGGCATGGAAGGCTCGCTCACGCCTCGGCACCTCGATCGCCCGCAGTCGCTCCTCAAATCGCTCCGTGGTTGCGCTCGCCCGGCGCAGCAGGGTCGCGAAGACTTCGAACGTGTCTGGCCGTGAGACACGCCCGGCGCGCCCCGCATCGCGGGCGTTGGTGAGGGCAGTCATGATCTCGGCGAGCTCAGGGTTCGTCTCCTTGCACAGCGCATCGACGCGCCGCACAAACTCCGCGCTTGTCATTTGCACCTCCGCCGCCGCCGGCGGGGCGGCTCGCCGCGAGTCGCCGTCTACCGAATCAGATCAGATCCAGCGCCGGGTGGTCCGCTTGTAGCTCAGGTACTCCTCGCCGAACAGCCGCTCGAGGTAGCGCTCCTCGCGCGCGATCACGCCGTACTGGATCACCAAGGTGGCCGGTAGGAGCATCACGAGGGCCCACAGTGCCTCGGCAGCGAGGGTGATCCCGATGTAGGCGATCGCCATGCCCAGGTAGCCGGGGTTACGGCTGACCCGGTACGGCCCGTCGGTAGCCAGCGCCGACGAGGGCCTATACGGATTCGCATCCGTGCCGGCCCGCTTGAAGGCGAGTTCAAACGAGATCATCAGCGCAACACCGGCAACGATCACAACGGCTCCGAGCCATTGCGCCCACCCCGGAAGCTCGGCGCCCGGCAACAGGCCCTCGAGCGCGAAGCCGAGCCCCAGGAAGCCCAGGTAGATGACTGGCGGCGGCGCGATCACGCCCGCCGTCCCGCGTCTCTGCCGCGGCTGCCCCTCTGCGGTCACTGCGCGATATTCCCATGCGACCCGGCCTCGCGGCCGAGGGGCTCACGAACCACGAGATCGGCCAGCAGTTGTTCCTCTCGCATCGCACTGTCAGCACGCACCTGCCGAAGCTCGGGATCACGGTCGCGGGGTGAGTTGAGCGCCGCGCTGGCGCCCCTCCTCCGTCGGCGCGGGCGCAGGCTGAGGCCACCTCGGACGTACGCCTCGCCGAGGACGACGTACGTACCGCGCGCGTCGAAAGTGTCGTCACTGACGCACGTGTCCGGTCCGGACCAGGGCAGAGGCGCGGACGGCCGAGCCGACCTCGATCGGAGGCCGGCGAACGACAAGGAGGGTCATCAATGAGCGATGTGCGCAACGTCGTGCGGCGACAGCGCCGTTTGGGGGTGACAGTGGGCCGACCGCCGCGACTCCCGCGAGGCAAGCGCCGTCTCCGCCGGCGCGACATCAAACCCCCAGCCGCTATCGGTGATCGCGTCGGACAGCCAGTAGCGCCGCGGCTC
>DASZOA010000216.1:0-18355 GCA_035551055.1 Solirubrobacteraceae bacterium | reverse complement strand
ACGAGCTCGCGCAGGCGCGTGTGGCGCCGTCGCGCGTCCGCCCGCCGGACGGCGAGCTGCAGCGCGGCGCGCTCGCCCACGACGACGCACACGTCCTGCGCTCGGGTGACCGCCGTGTAGACGAGGTTGCGCGTGAGCATGATCCGGTGGCCGCCGTAGATCGGCACGACGATCGCGCGTGCCTGCGAGCCCTGCGCCTTGTGGACGGTCGCCGCGTAGGCGAGCTTCAGCGTCTCCAGCGCGTCGACCGGCAGCGAGGCGCGGCGGCCGTCCTCGCCGGCGAACAGGACGCGGTCGCGCTCGGCGTCGTGGTGCACCAGCACGCCGCGCTCGCCGTTGAACAGGTCGTGCTCGTAGGAGTTGCGCGTCTGCATGACCTTGTCGCCGACGCGCAGCGCGCTGCCCGCGATCGCGGCGCCGTCCGGGTTCAGCCGCGCGCGCAGCTCGCGATTGAGCGCATCGATGCCGAGCGGGCCCTTGTGCATCGGCGCCAGCACCTGGACGTCGGCGGCCGGGTCGAGCCCGTAGTGCGCCGGCAGCCGCGCCGCCGCCAGCTCGCAGACCTCGTCGAAGATCGCCTGCGGCCCGTCGCGCGCGATCAGGAAGAAGTCGCGCACGTCGTCGTCGCGCGCGGTCGCGTCGGGCAGCTCCCCGGCGTTGATCGCGTGCGCGGCGCGGACGATGAGCGAGCGCGCGGCCTGGCGGAAGACCTCGGTCAGGCGCGTCGACGGCACCTGCGCGGGGGGCTCGATCGCGAGCAGATCCTCGAGCACGCGGCCGGGACCGACCGGGGCGAGCTGGTCGACGTCGCCGACGAGCAGGACGTGCGTGCGCGGCCCGACCGCGGCCAGCAGCGCCTCGGCGAGGTGGACCGAGAGCATCGACGCCTCGTCGACGATGAGCACGTCGCAGCCGTCGATCGGGTGCGACGCGTCGCGGGTGAAGCCCGCCTCCGGTGCCCATTCGAGCAGTCGATGGATCGTCGTCGCCTCGGCCCCGGTCAGCTCGCCCAGGCGCCGGGCGGCCTTGCCCGTCGGCGCGCACAGCCGCGCCCGCCGCCCGGCCGCTTCGAGCAGGTCGACGAGCGCGCGCATCGTCGCGCTCTTGCCGGTACCGGGACCGCCGGTGAGGATCGACAGGCGGTGCTCGAGCGCCTGGGTGACGCCGCGCCATTGCGCGTCGCTGGGCACGAACGGCCCGTCCGTCGGCCGGCGCACGTCGCGCAGCCGGAGCGCCGGCGGGTCGCCGAGCAGCCGACGCACGTGCGCCGCGAGCCGCTGCTCGACGGCGTGCAGCCGCGCCTCGGCGACGCGACCCGCGTCGTCGACGACCACCCGGCCGCGCCCGGCGAGCTCGTCGATCGCGCCGTCGAGGTCCGCCTCGCCCCCGAGCAGACCCTGCGCCCGCTGCACGAGCTCCGCGCGGGGAAGATGGCAGTGCCCGTCGCCCTGCGCCTGGTCGAGCGCGTGCAGCACGCCCGCTGCGAGGCGGTCGGGCGCGTCCAGCGGCGTGCCGAGCGCACGCGCCAGCGCGTCGGCGGTCGCAAAGCCGATCCCGTCGAGCTCGCAGATCGCGTACGGCTCGCGCTGCAGGCGTGCGATCGATCCGGCGCCGAAGTGGCGCGCGATCCGGCCGGCCGCGGCCGCGTCGACGCCGTGGGTGTCGAGAAACAGGCGCAGCTCGCGCAGCCTCTGCCCGTCGCGCCACGACTGGACGGCGGCGGCCAGCCGTCGGGCGCCGATGCCCGGGACCGCGCGCAACACCCGCTCGGGATCGCGGTCGATCTCCGCGAGCACCTCGCCGGCGCCGTAGCGCTCGACGAGCAGCGCCGCGCCGCGCGGGCCGACGTGCTTGACGGACTCCAGCTGTGCCTTGACCGCGGCATCGCTGACGGGCTCGCCGATGCGCACGCGCTGCACGGAGAACTGCCAGCCGTGCGTGGAATGGCGGCGCCAGGCGCCGTGCACCGTCACCGACTCGCCCTCGCGGACGTGCCCGAGCGCGCCGACCAGCACGACCGCCTCGCCGTCGTCGCAGACCGCATCGAGCACCGCGAAGTCGCCGTCGGGCACGCTCCAGCGCACCGTCATCACCTCGGCCGTCAGCTCGCCGGCCGCCGGATCGCGCGGCGTGGCCTCCTGCGCGCGCTCTGCCATGGCCGCGAGTGTGGCACGCCGACTTGACGACCGAAACCGATAGGTGTAGCCAGACCGGATGAACTACCTCACATTCGACGAGCTCGAGCGCTGCGGGGAGATGCGCGCGATGTGCGCCTGCCAGCAGCTTCGCCGCGCGAACCGCGGCGTGACCGAGCTGTACGAAGCGGCGATGGCGCCGAGCGGGCTGAACGTCACGCAGCTGCCGGTCCTCGTCGCGCTCGGCCTCGGCGGCGACCTGTCGGTCTCGACGCTCGCCGACGTGCTCGCCCTCGACCGCACGACGCTGACGCGCAACCTCAACGTGCTCGAGGAGCGTGGGCTCGTGCGCACCTACGAGCACCCGCAGGACGCGCGCATCCGGATGGCCTCGCTGACGCTGGAGGGCTCGCGCGTGCTGGCCGTCGCGCTCGCCGGGTGGGAGGAGGTGCAGCGGGTCGTCGAGGAGCGGTTCGGCCGGACGCGCCTGCGCGCGCTGTACGAGGAGCTTGCGGCGCTCGGGGACGCCCTCGCATGACCGCTGGGCGCCGGCCTCGACGGCGGTGGCGCTCGCGCCGCTGAGCGCGGCCGCCGGGGAGGCCTACGGCGAGGGCGCCTCGCCGCCGGAGCTCGTCAGCGGCTCGCCGGCACGGCGCAGCTTGTGGCCCGGCCAGCCGCTGCGATAGCCGACGAGCGAGATCACCGCCGGCACGAGCACCGTGCGGACGAGGAACGCGTCGATCAGCAGCCCGGCGGCCATGATGAACGCCAGCTCGCGAAACGCCGAGATCGGCACGAGCGCCATCGCCCCGAACGACATCGCCAGCACGATCCCCGCCGCCGAGATCGCGCGCGCGGCGCCGGCGCCGGCGGTGACGACCGCCTGGTCGAGCGGCTGGCGCTGCGCCTCGTGCCAGACGCGCCCGACGAGGAAGATGTTGTAGTCCGAGCCGAGCGCGACGAGCAGCACGCCCGCGGCGACGGGCACGTAGTACGTCAGCTCGCCCTGGCCGAGGATCCCCTCGAAGAGCGCGACGGCGAGGCCGAGCGCGGCGAGCGGCGCGAGCGCGGCGGCGGCGACGAGGTACAGCGGGGCGACGAGCCCGCGCAGGAACGCGACGAGCACGAGCAGCACGGCCAGCAGCACGGCCGGGACGACCCGCCACAGGTCGCCGACCGTGTTGTCGATCGTCTCCCGCGAGAGCGCCGTGTCGCCGGCGAAGCTCGCCTGGGCCTGCGGGAGGCCGGCGCGGGCGAGCAGCTCGTCGATGCGGTCGTGCAGCACCCCCAGGCGTCTGATCGCGGCCGCCCCGAGCGGGTCGGCGTGCAGCACGATCACGTAGCGCGCGGCGCTCCCGTTGCGCGCGAGCACCACCCCCAGTGGGACGCCCGTGGGATTGGACGCCGGACCGACCACCTCGGCAACGCCGGGCTGCGCGTCGAGCAGACGCTGAAGGCGCGCGAGCTCGGCCCGCTGGAAGGTGATCCCCGGACGCTCGACGACCAGCACCGTCGGCGACAGGACGCCGGGCACGAAGCCGCGGCTGGCGTGGGCGTAGGCGACGCGCGCGTCGTTCTCGGGCGGCAGCCCGCGGACCAGCGGGTTGCCGAGCTCGATTCCCGTGGCCCCGGCGCCCATCGCGGCGAGCGCGAGCAGGCAGCCGGCGATCGTTCGCCGTGGCGCGCGAACCGCCGTGGCGACGACGCGATGGGCGATGCCCCGGCGGCGCCCGCCGCGCTCGCCGCCGCTCGCCGGGCTGGGTGCGCGCGGCCAGAACAATCGCTGTCCGAGGAGGGCGAGCGTGGCCGGGATGAACGTCATCGAGACCGCCAGCGCGACGAGGATCGACATCGCCATGCCCGGCCCGAACGCCTGCAGGAAGCCCACCTCGGCGACGACCAGCGCCGCGGAGGCGGCGGCGACCGTCAGTCCGCACGTCAGGATGATCGGCGTCAGCTCGGCGGTCGTGCGGCGCGCCGCCTCCGCCGGCGCGTCGCCCTCGGCGAGCCGACGGCGGAAGCGCGACAAGAAGAACAGCGAGTAGTCGGTGACCACGCCGAACAGCAGCGCGACGACGACCGGCTGCACCTCGCTGGGCACCGACACGCCGATGAGCTGGCCCAGCGCGGCGACGACGCGGATCGCGATGAGGTAGGCCAGCGCGACCGCCACGAGGTTCACGATCGGCGCCAGGAACGCGCGGAAGTACAGCGCGACCGCACCGAGCACGAACACCAGCGTGGCGAGCTCGACGAGCGGGAGCTTGTCGGCGATGATGTCGGCCTGCTCTCCGCGGGCGGCGATCGCGCCCGTCACGCCCACGAACGCGTCCGGCGCAGCCGGCGCGACGTAGCGGTTCGCGAACAGCCGCGCGGCCTGGATCCGGCCGTTCTGCCCGACCTCGGGCGGAAACAGGAGCGGGATCAGCGTCGTCGTCGAGCGCTCGCGCACCAGCGGCGCGACGCCGAACGCGTTCGAGAACGCGTAGCCGCGGGTGCCGCGCAGCATCGGCAGCTCGCCGCCGTTCAGCGCGACCAGCCGGCGCGCGATCAGCGCCTGGTTGTCCACTCGCAGCCCGTCGTCGTTGCGAACGACGACGACCGTCCGGCTCAGCAGCGGGAAGCGAAACAGCTCCGCCGAGCGCTGCTCGGTCTCGATCGCCTCCGCGCCCGCCGGGACGAGGTCCCCGAGCGCGCCGACCTGCGCCTCGCGGATCGACGGCAGCGCGAGCGTGACCGCGACCGCGATCGCGACCCAGCCGACGACGATGACCACGCGCGCGCGGACGATCAGGGCGGCGAAGCGCTCCGGCACCGTCCGGCGGCGCGGCGCGTCCTGCGGGGGTCGCGGCGGCCGCGCGGGCGCGGCCGCGGGCGGCGCCGGCGGGGACGGAGCGGGCCGCGGCGCCGCGCCGGACCGGCCGTCGCGCAAGCCGGCCGCAGACGGGCCGGCTCGCTGCCCGGACCATCTGGCGACGAGCCGCGTGACGGCGCCGGCGATGCCCGAGCCGAGCAGGCCGAGCGCGAGCGTGCGCCGCAGCCCGACGCGGCGGCGCCCGAGCGCGACGAGCCGTGCCAGCAGGCCTGCGACGACACCGACGAGCAGGGCGCGCACGCGAACGATGCTATGCCGCATCGCGCGCGCCCGGCGGTCGTCTCGTCGTCGCCGACGACGCGTCAACCGAGCGCCCCCCGCAGGGTCTCCAGCAGCTTGCCGGCGCCGAGGGCGTCGAGCACGCTGCCGCCGCCGCGCAGCGCGTCGATCACGCGCGTGCCGCCGCGCACGGCGTCGATCAGCGTGTCGACCGGCAGCCGCTCGATGATGCTGCGCGCAAACGACGCCTCCGACGGCGACAGCGCATCTGCGCGCTCGGCCTCCGCCACGGCGCGCAGCAGGCCGCTGCGCAGCGCGTCGGCCAGCGTCCGGTCGGTGATGCGGTGGGTGCGGATGAAGCGCCTGCGCGCCTCGGCGCTCGACAGCGCGATCGCGAGGTCCTCGCGCGTCACGCGCAGCCGGCATGCCGCCCCGTCGAGCGCCGACAGGCTGACCTGCTCGGCGAGCGCCTCGAGCCCGCGCGGGTCGCGCCACTGGCGCGGCTTGCACGGATCGCGCACCTCCAGAGGCTTGTAGCTGCCGCCGCCGAGCGCGAGGTACGTGGCGACGAGGGCAACCGCGGCGACCGCCGCGCCGAGCTGCGGCAGGCCGATGAGCAGCCTGGGCCCGGCGAGCGCTATCGGTACCAGCGCGAGCAGCGCGAGCCCCGCCGCGAGCAGGAACGAACGGCTGAACGCGTGCGTCGCGGCGCGGCGCACCTCGTCGGCCAGGTCGGCCTCGAGCCGGTCGTAGGCGGGGCGCGCCTCCGGCGCCGGCTCGAGCTCGTCGAACGCGGGGCGCAGGTTCGGCAGCCGGCCGCCCGCGCGCTCGATGCGCTCGGCGATGGCGTCCGCCAGCTGGATCTTCAGTGCCGGGGACAGGCGGGCGTCGAGCAGGTGAGCGCTGCCGGCGCGCTGGGCCGCCACCTGCTCCTGCTCGAGGTCGGCGGTGAAGACGGGGGTCAGGACGAGCAGCCCGATGACGACGCCCGCGTGGCGCGCGCCGATCGTCCACGCCCCGCGCCCGATCGGCGCCTGCCTGGCGCCGAGCGACCGCTCGATGAGCGCCGCGAGGGCCAGCCCCAGGCCGAGGCCCAGCAGGATCTGGGGCGCGATCGTCCACTGCGCGGCGGCTCCGGGCAGCAGACCGAGCGCCGCCAGGCCGCCGGCGAGCGCGACGCTGCCGGCGACGGCGCGCCGCAGGCCGCCGCCCAACAGGCGCGCGATCGGCGCGGCCGCGATCGCCGCCAGCGCCATCACCGAGACGATCGCCGCGGCCTCCAGCGGGGAGCGCCGCCAGCCTTCGGTGATCAGGATGACGAGCAGAAACAGGGCGGCCGTGAGCGCCGCCGAGACCAGCGCGAGGGCCGCGGCGGCGGCGAGCGGCGCGGGTTCGGGGCGATCGGCCGGCGCGCGCACCGAAGCGGCGAGCGGCACCGCCACGGCCAGCACGAGCGGGACCTGCGCGGCGAAGATCGCCTCCCAGGAGATGAGCTGCGTGAGCGCCCCGCCGAGCGCGGGGCCGACCGCGGCCCCGACGATGCCCGCCGCGCCCCAGATCCGCGCGCCCTCGTGGCGCCCGCGCTCGGCGACCAGCACGGCGAGCGCGGCCATGAGCACCGCCGCGCCGCCGAGCGCCTGCGCGCAGCGCGCGGCGACCAGCACCCCGAGGTTCGGCGCCACCGCGCAGGCCAGCGAGGCGGCGGCGAAGACGACGATCCCCAGCCGCCAGGACGCCTTCGTGCCGCCGCGGCGCACGAGCGCCGCCGCGGGCAGCGCGGCGAGCGCCAGCACGAGGTTGAACGAGGTGAGCACCCACGCCACCTCCGCAACCTCCACGTCGAACGCGCGCAGCATGTCGGGCAGGCCGAGCGTCACGATCGACGAGTCCGCGAGGACGACCCCGACGGCGAGCGCGACGACCCAGCCGCGGGTGCGGCCGCCGGCTGCGGACATCCGTCCTGCCGCTGACGGCGCGTTCACGGCGCCGATGGTGCCAGACGCCCGGCCGGCGCGAACCGGTCGTCCCCGGCGCCGGCCGCCCGGTGGTCAGTGCACTGACCCTCCGGGTTCGGCCGGTTGGGCGCGGGTATCGCGATGAGCAGTGAACCGAGGCGTCCTGATCGCACTTCTGCTGGCCGCGCTGACGCTCGGCGCCTGCGGCGGGGACGACACTGCGACGCCCGAGCGCGATGCGCGAACGACCGGCGACGAGGCCGCCGCGCAGGCGCGCGAGATCGCGCAGGACACGCGCGAGCTGCAGGAGGACGTCGTCGCCACGGCGCGCTCGCTCGTCGACGATCCCCAGGCCAACCGCGAGCGGGCGGTGGAGCGCCTGCGCGAGCAGGAGAGCCGCGCGCGCGAGCTCGCCGAGCGCGCGCAGCAGGAGCTGCCCGCGGAGGAGGCCGCGCGAGACGCGCTCGTCGAGGCCAACCGGCGCGCGGAGCGGGCCGCACGCCAGCTGCGCGAGTTCGCCGGGACCAACCGCGACGTCGCGCTCGAGCAGGCCCGCGCGGCGCTCGGCCAGAGCAGCGACGAGCTGCGAGCCGCCGCCGCCGAGCTGCGCCGGCGTGATGGAGCGCAGGAGAACGAGGCGCGCCGCAGGCTCGAGGACCTCCGCGAGCGGCTTCCCGAGATCCCGCGCCCGTAGCTCCCGGGGAAGCCGTGCCGGGCGAGGCGTCGGCGAAACCGGCGCCGAGCCGCGCGAGGCCGGGTCCGCCAGCATGGCTGCGATACTGCAGCCGTGCCCGAGCTCGGAGCCATCCTCACCGCGATCGTGACCCCGTTCGGCGCCGACGGCGCGATCGACGAGCAGGCGTTCGTCGACCTCATGCGCCACCTGGCGGCCAACGGCTCCGACGGCTTCATCGTCTGCGGGACGACCGGCGAGGCGCCGACGCTCGACGACGAGGAGCACCTGCGCCTCATCGAGCTGGCCGTGACCGAGCGGCCGCAGGGCGCGACGATCGTCGCCGGCGTCGGCTCCAACGACACCCGCCACGCGGTCTTCCTGACGAGCGCCGCGTGCGAGCGCGGCGCCGACGCGCTGCTGTCGGTCAACCCCTACTACAACCGTCCCAACCGGCGCGGGATCATCGCCCACTACCGCGAGGTCAGCCGTGCCGCCGACCGCCCGATCGTGCTCTACAACATCCCGCAGCGCACCGGCTCGGACATGCCCAACGACCTGCTCGCCGAGCTCGCCCAGCTCGATCACATCCAGGCCGTCAAGCAGGCCAACAACGACAATCTCGCGCCGGTCGACGGGCTGAGCGTCTATGCCGGCAACGACGAGATCCTCGCGGCGGTGCTCGACATGGGCGAGCCGGGCGGCATCCTGACCGCCAGTCACATCGTCGGTCCAGAGATGCGGCGCATGGTCGACGAGCCCGAGCGGCGCGCCGAGATCCACGCGAGCCTGCTGCCGGTGTGGGCGGCGCTCGGCGTCGCCCCGCTCGCCGTCACGATCAAGGCGGCGCTCAACCTCCTCGGTCACCGAGCCGGCGTGCCGCGGCTGCCCTACGTCGAGGCGGACGAGCACGAGACCGAGACGATCCGCCAGATGCTCTCCGACCGCGGGCTGGTGGCCGGAGCGCCCGCTTGAGCTCGACGCTGCGCGTCCTGCCGCTCGGCGGCCTGGGCGAGATCGGCAAGAACATGACGGTCGTCGAGTACGAGGACCGGATCGTGCTCGTCGACGTCGGCCTGCGCTTCCCGACGGCCGAGATGATGGGGATCGACCTCGTCCTGCCCGACTTCGCCTACCTGCGCGGCCGCGTCTCGGACATCGAGGCGATCGTCGTGACGCACGGCCACGAGGACCATCTCGGCTGCCTGCCGTTCCTGCTGCGCGAGCTCGGCGTGGAGGACTCGCCGCCGGTCTACGGAGGTCCCCTGACGACGGCGATGGCGCGCTCCAAGCTCGACGAGCACCGGCTCGCCCGCGACGTCGTCGTCGAGGACGTCAAGTCCGGCGAGCTGATCGAGGCGGGCCCGTTCGACGTCGAGCTCATCCACATGACGCACTCGATCCCCGATGCGAACGCGGTCGCCGTCAGGACCGACCTCGGCACGATCCTCGTCACCGGCGACTACAAGTTCGACCAGACCCCGGTCGACGGGGTCCCCGCCGACGTCTCGCGCCTGGCCGAGCTCGGTCGCGACGGACTGCTGCTGCTGTGCGGCGACTCCACCAACGCCGACCGGCCGGGCTTCGCGCCGAGCGAGAAGGTCGCCGGGCCGAACCTGCTCGACGTCTTCGGCCGCTGCCGCGGGCGCATCGTCGTGACGTCGTTCGCGTCGAACATCCACCGTGTGCAGCAGGTCGTCGACGCCGCCGCGGCGCTCGACCGCAAGGTCTGCCTCGTCGGCCGCTCGATGCGCAAGAACACGAACATCGGCCGCTCGCTCGGGCATATCCGGATGCCCGAGGGGATCCTGATCGGGCCGCGCGAGATCTCGGACTTCCCCGACCAGCGGATCGTCATCGTCTCGACGGGGTCGCAGGGCGAGCCGCTCAGCGCGCTGCGCCGGATGGCCCACCGCGACCACCCGCAGATCGAGCTGCACGCCGGCGACACCGTCGTCTTCAGCGCGACCCCGATCCCGGGCAACGAGCGCGCGGTCAACGAGACGATCGACCGCCTGTACCACATCGGCTGCGACGTCATCACCACGCGCGACGCCCCGATCCATGCCTCCGGCCACGGCTACGCGGAGGAGATCAAGCTCATGCTCAACCTCACGCGACCGCGCTACGTCATGCCGTTCCACGGCGACCACAAGCGCATCCACCTGCACGCCAAGCTCGCCGAGGCGGTCGGCGTCGATCCGGCGAACATCTTCAAGGGCGAGAACGGCCTGCCGCTCGAGCTGACCGCGAGCGGCCCCCGGTGGGGCGCCAAGGAGCAGTCGGGGATGATCTTCGTCGACGGCGTCGACATCGGCGACGTGACCGACGTCGCGCTGCGCGACCGCCGCATGCTGTCGGCCGACGGGATCTTCGTCGTCGTCGCGACGATCTCCGAGCAGGACGGGTCGTCGGTCGCCGAGCCCGAGGTGATCTTCCGCGGCGTGCCCTATGCCGGCGAGGCCGGCAAGCTGCTCGGCGAGCTGCGCGACTGCGTCGAGTCCTCGCTCGACCGGGCGGCGGGGGAGGAGATCCGCGAGATCGACCTGCTGCAGGAGATCCTCCACGACGACCTCGCGGCGTTCGTCTACGACCGCATCAAGCGCCGGCCGATGGTGCTGCCGGTGGTCGTCGAGGTGTAGGACCGGGGGATTCAGGCCGGTCGTCGGCGGTCAGGGTGACGTACGGCGTCTCGCGATACCGGTAGCCGAGCAGCACCCAGCCGTGGATCGCGTACGTCGACGCGCCCGCGCGCGCGGCGCTGCGGACCCGGGCGTAGCCGACGTCGACATGCCCGCTGGGGATGCCGCGGCGGTCGAAGGCCGGCAGTGAGAGCCGCTGGCCCTCGCAGAGCACGATCGGCTGGCCGGCGGGCAGGACCGCCCGGACGATCCCGCCGCCGGGCAGCACTCCGGCGGGCGTTCGCGGCAGGTTCCAGAGCAGGTAGTTGTAGTGCGCGACGCGACCGGCGGGGGAGCGGTACGTCCCGCCGGGATCGCCGTAGTTCGACCAGCTCGCGCCGATCCCGCCCGAGCGCCCGGCGTTGCGCCGGCGGCGCAGCTCGGCCGGGGTCTTGTAGAACATCCGCCGCAGCGCGCGACCGGCGAGCTGGGGCGCGGTGCGGACCTGCCGCCCGCAGCCCGAGACCGGCTCGCCGTTGCCGTTGCGCGCCGCGCGCGGCAGCAGGCGCACGCGCCCGACGAACGCGCTCGCCGGCACGTGCACCGTCGGCTGGCGCACGACGCAGGGCAGCGCACAGCCGCCCCGGCGCACGTACGTGCGCTCGCCGGCGATGCTCAGCGCCTGGAGGCGCAGCAGCCGCAGCTCGTCGGGCCGGCAGCGCGGGCGCGACCCGGGCTCGTGTCCGGCGGCGACGCTGACCGGCAGCTGCGTGCCGTCGAACGCGAGCGCCCGCACGCGCGCGGGGCGCTTGGCGCGAACGCAGTGGCTGATCATCGACGCGCGGAACGGGTTGTTGGCGGCGTGGCGCCCCGCGCCCTCGCTCGCGCCCGCGGCCGCGAGCGAGGGCATCTCGCCCGTGCACGCGACCGCCACCACCGCGACGGCGAGCAGGATGCGCGACTGCACCGCCCGCATTCTCGCCGGTCCGTAGTCGGCCCGCGTGCACGCGCTTGGACGCCGTCGCCGCCGAGCCCGGCCGCAGCCGCGCGATCTTCAGTCGGCGGCGCTGGAGACCTCGCGCTGGGCGCTCACCGACAGCGGCAGCATCACCGAGAAGCGCGTGCCGCGCGGGCGCCCGGCGCCGTTGACCGTCGGCGACTCGATCGACACCGTGCCGCCGTGCGACTGCGCGACCGCCTGCACGATCGACAGCCCGAGCCCCGACGAGCCGCCGCGGTCGCCGGCGCCGCGCACGAAGCGCTCGAAGACGCGCGCCTTGAGGGCGGCGGGGATGCCCGGCCCGTCGTCCTCGACGATCAGCCGCACGAAGCGATCGACGCGCTCGACCGATGCGCGGACATGCGTGCCCGGCGGGGTGTGGCGGATCGCGTTCTCCATCAGGTTCAGCGTCAGGCGGTGCAGCTCGTCGCGCGCACCGTCGACCAGCGCGCGGTTGGCGTCGATCGAGACCTCGTGTCCGTCGGCGATGACGCCGACCTCGGCGGCCGCCTCGACGAGGACCTGGCCGACGTCGGTCGGCGTGTGCGGCGTCTGGCGCGCCGCGTCGTGGCGGGCGAGCAGCAGCAGGTCGGCGACGAGGCGGCGCATCCGCCGCGACGAGCGCAGCGCGGACTTCGAGGCCTCCTGCTGCTCGCCGTCGAGGCTCTCGGAGAGCAGCTCGAGGTTGGCGAGCACGCTGGTCAGCGGCGTGCGCAGCTCGTGCGACGCGTCGGCGACGAACTCGCGCTGGCGGCGCAGCGCGTCCTCGGTCTCGGCGCGCGACGTGTCGAGCGCGTGCAGCATCCCGTCCAGGGTGCGCGCCAGCTCGGCGACCTCGTCGTCGGTCTCCAGCTTCGGGATCCGCTCGGCCGGGTCGCGCGTCTGCTCGATCTTGCGCGCGGTGGCGGTCAGCGCGGCGATCGGCGCCATCGCGCGGCGCGCGACCATCAGTCCGGCGAGCAGCGCCAGGCCGGCCCCGCCGAGCACGCCGACGATGAGGAACAGCCGCAGGCGCGCGACGGTCGCGTCGACGGTGGCCAGCGGGCGCGCGTACTGCAGGTACAGCGGATAGGCGACCACGTCGCCCGCCGACGGCGGCAGCGAGCGCGTCTCGACGCGGTAGCCGTCCTGCTCCATCGACCGGCCGCGCGGCGGGCCGAAGTCCTTGGTGTGCGCCGTGCTCTCGAACAGCAGCCCCTCGCCGTTGACGATCCGCACGATCGTCTCGCCGTCCTCGTAGTTGGCGAGCGGCGGGTTGAGGCCGTCGAGCTCGTAGCTGCCGGGCGCGGTCTCGAGCGGCGCGGTGTACTTGATCTTCGCCGTCAGCAGATCGGCCGCGGCGGCGACCTCGCGATCGAAGTCGTCGTGCAGCCGCTGCGACGTCAGTCCGCCGACGGCGCCCGCGAAGCCGCACAGGATCACGAGCGTCAGCAGCGCCGAGCCACCGGCCAGGCGCCAGCGGATCGGAACCTGCCTAGGCGCGGAGAACGTAGCCCGCGCCGCGGATCGTATGGAGGAGACGCGGCTCATCGCCGGCTTCCAACTTCCTTCTCAGGTTCGATACGAAGACCTCGATGGTGTTCGTCGTGGCGAACGGATCGTAACCCCACACCTCCTCGAGGAGTCGCTGGCGCGGGACGACGA
Organism: Solirubrobacteraceae bacterium; assembly: GCA_035551055.1. GTDB lineage: Bacteria > Actinomycetota > Thermoleophilia > Solirubrobacterales > Solirubrobacteraceae > CADCVQ01. The sequence continues at coordinate 5,233 of DASZOA010000216.1, read as the reverse complement.
TCCGCTCGTTTCGCATCAGGTACTCCAGGAGCTCGAACTCGCGCTGGGTCAGCTCGATCTCGCGCTCGGCGCGGCGCACCTCGTGCGTGTCCGGGTTGAGCTGCAGGTCGCCGACGACGAGCGAGGCGCTGCCGCGCGGCGGCCGGCGGCGCAGCAGGGCGCGCAGGCGCGCGAGCAGCTCCTGGCGCTCGAAGTGCTTGACGAGGTAGTCGTCGGCGCCGGCGTCGAGCCCCTCCACGCGCGCCTCGACGGCGTCGCGGGCGGTCAGCATGAGGATCGGGACGTCACCGCCGTCCTTGCGCAGCGTGCGCGCGACGTCGATGCCGTCGAGCTTGGGCAGCCCGAGGTCGAGGATCACGAGGTCGGGGCTGAACTCGCGGGCGTCGGCGAGCGCCGCCTCCCCGTCGTAGCTCGCCCGCGCCTCGTAGCCCTCCATCCGCAGGGAGCGCAGCAGGACCTGCGCGATCTCCTGGTCGTCCTCGACGACGAGGACGCGGGGCGGGCGCTCGGACATGACCCCCATCAGGGTAGGGACGCGGCTTGCCAAGCGCTACGGGCGCGGCGGGTTGACGGGCGCAGCGGCGGCGAGTAGAAGCGAGTCAACTCTCCGCCCGTCCGCGCTCCCGAAAGGCGTCATCGACATGCGTCTCGTGCCCGTATCGCTTGCGCTCGCGGTGGCCGGCGCGCTCGCCCTCGCCGCGCCCGCCGGCGCGGCGGTGCAGGGCGTCGCGGCGTCGGCCGGCCCGCCCGCCGACTACCTGAAGACCGCGGGGCTGTCGGCACCCGCCTACGCCACGAAGCGAGAGGTCGTGCGGCTGCCCGCTCTCGACGGCGAGGAGCTGTACATGGAGATCGAGCGTCCCGACGCGGCGGGGGCCTTTCCGGTCATCCTGGAGGCCAGCCCGTACCACGGCACGCTCGCCGACCGCAAGGGGACGCGGATCCTGCCCGGGCCCAAGGACGCCGACGGCGCGCCGCTTGGACTGACGGGCTACTTCGCGCCGCGCGGCTACGCCGTCGTGATGATGGACCTGCGCGGCACCGGCCGCTCGCAGGGCTGCCTGGACCACCTCGGCCCGAAGGACGCGCGCGACCTCAAGCAGGTCGTCGAGTGGGCGGCCACCCAGCCATGGAGCAACGGCAAGGTCGGCATGACCGGCCACTCGTACGTCGGCTCGACGCCCGCCGTCGCGGCGGCGCAGAACCCGCGCGGCCTGGCGACGATCGTGCCCAGCGCCGGCCTGGCACGGATGTACGACCACCAGTTTCAGCACGGCGTGCCGTACTACCTGCAGTGGGCGGGGCCGATCGAGGCCTACGAGCAGCTCGCCCTGGAGCGCAAGCTGCCGACGGTCGAGGACCCGTTCGGCCTGCTGCACACCGGCGACGACTTCGGCAACTCGGTCGAGGACACCGGCTGCGGCCTGCCGCAGTCGGCCGCCGTCGCTGGCGAGGACCAGCTGTCGGGTCGCTACGCGGACTGGCACGCCGTGCGCGACCACGCGGCGGGGGCGACCGCGGTGAACATCCCCGTGTTCCTCGTGCACGGCGTCAACGACAACGCCGCGCGCGTCGACGCGATGCAGTGGTTCACCGACCGTGGCGGGCGCGCCGGCGACAAGCTCTGGCTCGGGCAGTGGGACCACGGCTCGGGCTGCTGCCCGACGCGCCGCGGCGACCAGTGGACGGCCGCCCTGCACGCGTGGTTCGACCGCCGGCTCGCGGGCCGCAACGTCAACACCGGGCCGCCCGTCGAGGTGTTCATGAGCGACGGCACGTTCGAGCAGGCGCGCGCCGGCGACCGCGACGAGATCGTCACCGCGACGGCCTGGGGGGTGCAGCGCGACGACGCGCTCACGCTGCGCCCCTCCGCCGGCGGCGGGCTGTCGAGCGACCTTCCGGCCGACGGCTCGGTCACGTTCGCCGGCGACCCGACCGGCTTCGCCAGCCCGCAGCAGACCGGCGGCGCGACGTTCTCGACGGCGCCGCTGACGCACGACGTCGTGCTCGCGGGCGTCCCGCAGCTGCGGCTGTCGGCGTCGGTGACCGCGCCGCGGCTGCACCTGATCGCCAACCTCTATGACGAGTCGCCAGACGGATCGGATCGCCGGCGGCTCAGCCAGTGCGCGATCAACCCCGAGCTGCGCGACGGGATCGCCACGCGCAAGCTCGTCGTAGCCGGCGAGCGCTACGACATGACGCCCCCGTGCTTTGCGATCGCGCATCACCTGCGGGCCGGCCACAAGCTCGTGCTGCGCGTCACGACGAGCGACCCCGACAAGGTTCCGCTGTTCGCCGTCGACCCCGTGGTCAGGGTGTTCACCGGCGCCGACGCCACGCGCGTGACGCTGCCCGTCGTGCCGAGCCCGACGCTGTACCCCGACACGGTGCCGTTGGCGGGCGACGTCCAGCCCGGCCCGGCGCAGGCGCCGATCTCGGCGACCGTCACGCCGACGCTCGGCCTGCCGGCCCGCGCGGCGGGGACGACGACGGCGTTCTTCGGGTTCGAGGCGCGCGCGGACTTCGACAACGCCACGGCGGTCGTCAAGGCGACGCCGTCGACTCCGGCGGACATCGACCTGTACCTGCAGCGCAGGCGAGCCGACGGGACGTGGAGCGGTGATCTCGCCAGCGGCGGCTCGAGCAGCCTCGCGGAGGAGACGATGCGCACCGAGCGGCTCTCGCCGGGCCACTACCGCGTCGAGGTCCACAACTGGGCCGGACTCCCGGGCACCAGCGTGAAGCTGGCGCTGACGTTCTACAACAGCGCCGGCCAGGCGGGGACGTAGACACAGCCCCGGGGAGCGCGTGCAGGAGCGCGGGCGCCCGGCGTCGAACACCTACGCCGGCGCAATCATGGCCGCTGCCCGCAAGCCCGCACCCCGCCGCCCGCCCGCCGGGGGCCGGCCGCGCGCCCGCGCGCGGCGCTCGTCGCTCGGTGCGCTCGGGCTGCCGGCGCTCGAGCAGCGCCACCTGGACGTGATCGGTCTGGGGCTCGTCGCAGTGGGCGTCTTCCTGGCGTTTCCGCTCTACCTCGGCTGGGACGGCGGCGCGGCGGGCCAGGCCGCCAAGGACGGCCTGGCGTACCTCGTCGGGCAGGTCGCCTACGCGGTGCCGGTCACGATCGCCGCCGCCGGGGCGATCCTCGTGCTGCGCCCCGTCCTGCCCACGGTGCGCCCGTTTCGCTCCGGAGCGCTGTGCCTCTTCGCCGCGCTGACGCTCATGCTCGCCGCGGGCACGTTCGGGCTCGGGCCCGACGGCGTGCGCGACGGCTACTGGGAGGCGCCGTTCTTCGAGGCCCGGGGCGGCATCGTCGGCGACGCGCTGCTCTACGTCGTCGCGACGGCGGTCTCGACGATCGGGGCGCACATCCTCGCGCTGTTCTTGTTCGTGGCGGGCGTCCTGCTGGTGACCGGCGCCTCGGTCGCGGGCGTGCTGCGCGCGACCGGCTCGGGCCTGGTCGACACGACGCGCGCGCTCGGCCGCGCGGTTCCCGTGCAGCCCCGGCGCGCGCGCCGTGCGCAGCCACCGCCCGACGGGGATCCCCGGGAGCAGCCCGAGCCCGAGCCCCACCACCCGCCCGAGCCCGCCGGCCGCGCCGGCGGCGCCGGCTTCTGGTCGGGCGCGGCGCGCTTTCCCGACATCTACGGCGAGCCGCCGCCGGAGGGCGGACCGCCGGACGACGGCGCCGCGCCCGAGGCAGAGCCCGACGGGCTGCGCGTCGACGAGCCCCAGCCGGAGCCCGGCTCGGGGTCGCGCCCGCACCGCCCTCGCCCGAGCACCTCACGCCGCAGGGCCGGCTGCGCGGCTCGATCACCGACGACCCCGGGTTTCGGTGGCGCCTGCCCAGCCCGGATCTGCTCAAGCGCTCCTCCGACGAGCAGTCGCGCCCCGACACCGCCGGCCAGGAGCGAACCGCCAACCGCCTGATCGAGGCCCTCGGCCACTTCGGCGTCGAGGCGAAGGTCGTCGGCACCGTCGCCGGACCGCACATCACGCGCTTCGAGCTGCGCCTCGCGCCCGGGATCAAGATGAGCAAGGTCGCCCAGCTCAAGGACGACCTCGCCTACGCGCTGGCGGCGACCGAGATCCGCATCCTCGCCCCGATCCCGGGCAAGACCGCGGTCGGCGTCGAGGTGCCCAACCAGCGCCGGCGGATCGTGCAGCTCGGCGACGTCTACCAGGAGGCCCCGCCCGGCTGGTCGCCGCTGACCGTCTGGCTGGGCAAGGACGTCGGCGGCAAGGCGATCGGGGCCGACCTGACGAAGATGCCGCACCTGCTCGTCGCCGGCACGACCGGCGCCGGCAAGTCCGGCGCGATCAACGCGATGCTGTGCAGCGTCCTGCTGCGCGCGACGCCGCGCGACCTGCGCCTCGTGCTGATCGACCCCAAGCAGGTCGAGCTCAACCACTACGAGTCGATCCCGCACCTGCTGACTCCGGTCATCACGAGCCCGCGGATGGCCGCCAACGCGCTGCAGAACCTCGTCCGCGAGATGGAGGCGCGCTACTCGATCATGTCGCTGGCCAGGACGCGCTCGCTCGTCGAGCTCAACCGCGCACGCGCCAGGCGCGGCGAAGCCGAGCTGCCCTACGTCCTGTGCGTCATAGACGAGCTCGCCGACCTCATGATGGTCGCGCCGGCCGACGTCGAGGACTCGGTCATCCGCCTCGCGCAGAAGGCGCGCGCCGTCGGCATCCACCTCGTGCTGGCCACGCAGTCGCCGCGGGTGGACGTCATCACCGGCATGATCAAGGCCAACGTCCCGTCGCGAATCGCCTTCTCGGTGTCCTCGCAGACCGACTCGCGCGTGATCCTCGACTGCAACGGCGCCGAGTCGCTGCTCGGTCAGGGCGACATGCTCTTCTCGCCGGTCGGCTCGTCGAAGCTGCAGCGCATCCAGGGCGCCTACATCGACGAGCCGCAGATCGAGGCGCTGACGACGTCCTGGCGCCGGCAGGGCGAGCCCGAGATGCGCGAGGACCTGCTCGACGAGGTCGAACGCGCCGACGACGGGGCCGACGGCGCCGCCGACGAGGGCTTCAGCGCCGACGAGGACCCGCTGCTCGAGGACGCGATCCGGCTGTGCGTCGAGCTGGGGACCGCGTCGACGTCGATGCTCCAGCGCCGCCTGCGCCTCGGATACACGCGCGCGGGGCGGCTGATCGACATGCTCGAACGGCGCAACGTCATCAGCGGCTACGAGGGCTCCAAGCCGCGCCAGGTGCTCGT
>DASZOA010000215.1:0-6049 GCA_035551055.1 Solirubrobacteraceae bacterium | reverse complement strand
TGGCAGCCGGGATCGCGCTCGTCGACGAGCCCGTCGCCGTCGTTATCGCGATTGTCCGAGCACTCCGGCCGGTCACGCGGCCCCCGGTCGCCCGCGCCGCCCGTGGGGGCGTCGGCCTCGGAGGTGTCGGCCGGGTTGTACGAGGCCGGGTTGTTCGGGTTGCCGTCGGTGTGGCAGCCCGGGTCGGCGGCGTCGATCAGCCCGTCGCCGTCGTTGTCGACCCCGTCGGAGCACTGCGGCCCGGCCTCCGGCGCGGCGCTGACCGCCTCGCTGGCCGCCGTCGTCTCCTTCAGCAGGGACGTCCCGCCGGCGTTGAGCACGAAGACGTCGAGCGCCTCGCGCACGATCGCGGCGCCGGCGACGTCGGCGGCGTTGCAGACGATCGGCAGGAGGGGCGGGAGCCCGGTGACGGTGTCGGGGGTGCCGGTGGCGCAGCCCGGGCTCGGCAGCGGGATCTGGGTGCCGCCGAGTCCGATGACCTGCGAGGACGCCGTCGTCTGCGGTGCCGCGCCGCGACACGAGGTCGACTGCGTGCTGGAGTTGGCGACCTGGGCGATCGCGCCCGTCCGGCTCGCGACGTTCGCGGTCCTCGCGATGCCGCCGGCCGTCTGGCAGGCGCCGGACTCACCGATCGCGCCGCCGCTCTCGGCGGCACCGACGCCCAGGCCCAGCAGCTGGGCGCGCGCGAGCGCGAAGTCGTTGCTGGAGCCGTTGGCCGTCGTCACCGAGTTCGCGGTCAGCACGCTGAGGCAGACCTGGCCGGACGTCCCGGTGCACAGCGGATCGAGGATCCCCTCCTGGATCGGCTGCAGCGGGCCGTTCTGCGTCTCGCCCTCGTCCGTGTCGACGCCCGCGAGCTCGCGGCCGAAGAGCGCCGCGATCGTGATGTGGCCGCGGTACGCGCCCGACGCCATCTGCTCGCCGCGCGCGCGCCCGACGACGACCTCCTCGCCGCTGTCGGAGCCGCTCGGCGAGGCGCCGAGCGGGCGCTCGTTGCTCGGATCGACGTCGACGACCGCGACGCCGCCCTGGCCGTGCGGGTTCGTGCCGTGCAGCGGCGGGTGGGTGAGCGGCTCAGACGTGGTCTGGCGGGTGCTCGCGGCCGCGCGCTTGCTCCGGGCGAGGGCCTGCTTGGTCTTGGCGCCCGCCGAGCGCAACTTCTGCTGAACCGGGTCGACGAGCTTGTCGACGCCGCTTCCGACCCGCTGCGTCGTGTCGCGCAGCGACTTGTCCAACCGGTCGAGCTCGGCGCTGCGCCCGATCGAGGCGGACGGCAGCAACCAGATCGTGGCCGCGGCAGCGACGAGCGCCAGCAGGCCAACCTTCGCGAAACGGGTCATGCAAACTCTCCCCTCGGATCGGCGATCGCGCACGGCCAACCCGGCGCGCCCCCACCGCGCCGACCGTACCCACGCGACAGTTTGTCAAACATGACGGTCGTCAGCAGTTCGCCATCGCCCGCACGTACGCGTCGGCGAGCGACTCGGCGTTGTAGGCGCTGCGCAGCCCGTCCGCCGAATCGCGGGCGATGAGCTGCCCGTCGCGGATCAGCGCGATCTCCTCGCACAGCGCGTCGGCCTCCTCGAGGTAGTGCGTGGTCAGCAGGATCGTCGTCCCCTCGTCGTGCAGGCGGCGGATGTAGCGCCACAGCTCCTGACGCAGCTCGAAGTCGACCCCCGCCGTCGGCTCGTCGAGGATCACGAGGCGCGGCTCGTGCATGAGCGCCCGCGCGAGCAGCAGCCGGCGGCGCATCCCGCCCGACAGCTTGGGCGCGCGGACGCCGGCCTTCGCGCGCAGGTCGAAGACGTCCATCATCTCCTCGGCCCGGCGGCGCGCCTCGGAGCGCTTCATCCCGAAGTAACCGCCGTGGTAGAGCAGCGTCTCCTCGACGTCGAGGAAGCGGTCGAGGTTGACGTCCTGCTCGGCCAGCCCGACTATCCGCCGCGCGGCCAGCGAGTCGTGCGGTCTGCCGAAGACCTCGATCTCGCCCGCGGTCACGCGGATGAGGTTGCAGACCGCGCTGATGATCGTCGTCTTGCCCGCGCCGTTGGGCCCGAGGAGGCCGAAGAAGCTGCCCGCCTCGATCTGCAGGTCGAAGTCCTCGACGGCGAGAAAGCCGTCGTCGTAGCGCTTCGTCAGGCCGCGGATGCTCAGCGCGTCGGGCACCACTGCAGGCTAGATCCTCGGGCGACCGGCGCCGCGAGGGCGATCCGGGACGGCGAACTTCTGTACGTTGCTCGGGCGGTCACGTTGTCGAAGGAGGGTGGGGATGGCAGACGAGAGGATCACGCCGGCGCCCGAGGACGACGACAGGACGACCGCCGGGGCACCGCCGCCGTCCCGCCGCCGCTCGGGCAAGGCGACCGCCGCGCTGGTCTGCGGGATCCTCAGCCTCGTCCTGTTCGGGATCATCCTCGGCGCGGTGGCGATCGTGCTGGGGGTCGCGGCCCGTAAGGAGATCGCCGCCGACCCGGCGCTCGAGGGCGACGGCATGGCGCTGGCCGGGATCATCACCGGCGCGGTCGGCGCGGTCCTCGCGATCGTCCTCATCGCCCTCGGCGCCGGCTTCGTCCTCTGACCGTCGCAGCGGCGCCCGTGACCGTCCGCGACGGCGCGGGCCGCCCGGAGGCGATCACCAGCGGGCCGGGCGGGCGGAGGCGATCACTAGGATGCTCCGATGCCTCTCGTCCCCTCAGTCGTCCAGCGCAGTTCGCGCGGCGAACGCGAGTACGACATCTACTCGCGGCTGCTCAACGAGCGCATCATCTTCCTCGGCACGCCGGTCAACGACCAGATCGCGAACCTGATCGTCGCCCAGCTGCTGCATCTGGAGTCCGAGGACCCCGAGAAGGACATCTCGCTGTACATCAACTCGCCGGGCGGGTCGATCTACGCCGGGATGGCGATCTACGACACGATGCAGTTCGTCAAGCCCGACGTCCAGACGATGTGCATGGGCGTGGCGATGTCGATGGGGTCGCTGCTGCTGACGGCCGGGACGAAGGGCAAGCGCTTCTCGCTGCCCAACAGCCGGATCCTCATCCATCAGCCGTCGGCGGGCTTCGAGGGCCAGTCGACGGACATCGAGATCCACGCCAACGAGATCATCAAGACGCGCAAGCGGATGGACGAGATCTACGCCCACCACACCGGCCGCTCCGAGGAGCAGGTGCGCGCCGACATGGAGCGCGACCGCTTCTTTAAGCCCGACGAGGCCGTCGAGTACGGGCTGATCGACCGGGTGCTCGAGCACCACTGAGCGCGCGCCGCGCCTACAGGTCGTAGAGCGCGCCGTACTTCGCGTGCAGGTGCGCGATCAGCGGCGCGGGATCCAACGGCCCGCCGACGGCCTGCTCGACGAGCTCGGCCGGCATGAGCAGCCGGCCGTGGCGGTGGATCCGCTCGCGCAGCCAGACGCGCAGGGCTCCCATCTCGCCGCGGCTCAGCTCCGCGTCGAGGTCGGGCAGATCGGCCCGCGCGGCGCGCCACAGCTGCGCGGCGAGCACGTTGCCGATCGCGTACGTCGGGAAGTAGCCGATCATGCCCTCGGCCCAGTGGACGTCCTGCAGGACGCCGTGCAGGTCGTCCGGCACCTCGACGCCGAGGAACTGCTTCATCTTCGCCGTCCAGGCGGCCGTCAGGTCGCCGGGGTCCAGCGACCCGTCGACCAGCGCGAGCTCGAGCTCGAAGCGCAGGATGACGTGCAGCGAGTAGGTGATCTCGTCGGCGTCGACGCGGATCAGCCCCGGGCGCACGACGTTGATCGCGCGTATGAAGGCGTCGAGCTCGACGTCGCGCAGGCTCAGCGGGAAGCGATCGCGCAGCCGCGGCAGCCAGTGCGCCCAGAACGCGGGGCTGCGCGCGACGAGGTTCTCCCACAGCCGGCTCTGCGACTCGTGGACCCCCAGCGAGACGCCGGTGTCGAGCGTCGTGCGCGCGAGCTGCGGGTCGGCAGCATGCTCGTAGAGCCCGTGCCCGACCTCGTGCATGAGCGCGAACAGCCCCGTCAGGCTGCGGTCGTCGAAGCGCGACGTGATCCGCACGTCGCCCGCCGACGGCGAGCAGGCGAACGGATGGACGGCGTCGTCGAGTCGCCAGCCGCCGTGCTCGAAGCCGATCGCCTGCACGATCTCCAGCCCGATCTCGCGCTGGGCGGAGACGGGGAAGTCGCCGGCGAGCCCCTGGCGCGCCGGCTGCAGCGCGATCTGCGACAGCAGCGGCACGAGCCCGTCGCGCAGACGTGCGAACAGCGCGGCGACCTGCGCCGCCGTCGCGCCCGGCTCGTAGCGATCCAGCAGCGGGTCGTACGGGTGCTCGGCCTCGGGGAAGCAGGCCGCGTAGCTGCGCGCGAGCTCGATGTTGCGCCGCAGCGCGGGCTCGAAGACGGCGAAGTCGTTGGCCTCGCGCGCCTGCAGCCAGGCCGCGTAGCCGTCGGCGCCGGCGATGGCGATCGCGGCGCTCAGCTCGGCGGGCACGCGCCGCGCGATCTCGTGGTCGCGGCGCACGGCGCGAGCGATCAGCGGCTCGCCGGCGGCCGCGGCCCGCAGCAGCGCGCCGAGCTGCGGGTCGACGAGCCGCTCGTGGTGCAGGCGCTCGATCGTCCCGATCGCCCGGCTGCGCGCGGCCGCGCCGTCGGCCGGCATCATCACCTGCTGATCCCACGCCAGCAGCAATCCGGCGTGACGCAGGTCCGAGAGCTCGCCGAGGCGCTCGGCGAGCCGCGGGTCAAGCGATGGCATGCTCGATCGCGCCGAGCGACTCGATCTCGATCCGCACCACGTCGCCGGAGCCCAGGAAGCGGCGCGGGTCCAGCGACATGCCGACGCCGCTCGGCGTGCCGGTGAGGATGAGGTCGCCGGGCTCGAGCGTGATCGTCTCGGAGATGAAGTCCACGAGCTGCTGCGGGCCGAAGATGAGATCGCTCGTCGAGGAGTCCTGGCGCAGCTCGCCGTTGACGTGCGTCGTCAGGCGCAGGTCCTGCGCGTCGGGCACCGCGTCGGCGGTCGTGATCCACGGGCCCCACGGGCAGAAGCCGTCGGCCCCCTTGGCGCGCGTCCACTGCGGCTCGCGGCGCTGCAGGGCGCGCGCGCTGACGTCGTCGGCGACCGCGTAGCCGGCGATCCTCCCGCCCGCGCCCATGACCACGGCGAGCTCGCCCTCGTAGTCCAGGCGGCGAACGACCTGCGGACAGCGGACCGCGCCGTTCGGCGGCGCGCTCGAGCTCGGCAGCTTCATGAAGACGATCGGGAACTCCGGCAGCTCGCGGCCCTGCTCCTCGGCGTGGGCGGCGTAGTTGAGCCCGATGCCGAAGATCGCCCGTGGACGGGGCACGGGCGCAAGCAGCGTGACGTCGGACAGCGGATGCGTGTCGCCGAGCGCGGGGTCGAGGGCGCCGGTGCGCAGGCGCTCGAGGACGGTCTCGCGGTTGGAGGCGAACGAGACGACCTCGTCGTCGCGGATCTCCCCGGCGCGGGGCGCCTCTGCCCCGGGGGGCACGAACGTCGTCAGCCGCATCGCGCGCGAAGGTTAGGCGCTGGGCGGCGATCGTCGTCCCGCCGCTCCCGCGCGACCCGCTCGGTCACCTGCGAGCGGACGAGCAGCTCGCGCCGCACGGCCTCGGTCATTCGCGCTGCGAGCATCGAGCGCTGCGGGCGCACGGACCGTCCGCCCGGGCGCGACGCGAGCTCGACCGGCGCCATCCACGCTTCACCGAGACGAGCGATCCGCGGCGCTCGTAGCGACGGAACGGTCACTCGTCGCGGCGGTCGGGGGGGCCGGCCGTGACGAGCGCGGCGGCGGTCGCTCGAGCGCAAGACGATGCTCGAGCGACACCGATTGGCGATCGGGCGCTCGCGCGAATGGGGTCTAGGCCCCATGTTGCGGCGGCGTGCAGCGGGAATCGTCGGTGTAGGCAACTCACCGCGTGGCGCGAGCTGCGCGAGCGGACGAAAGGAGCTGCAATGGGAATCGGAGTCTCAATCCTGCTCATCGCGATCGGCGCGATCCTGCTCTGGGCGGTGACCGCCACGGTCGCCGGCGTGAGCATCAA
>DASZOA010000214.1:0-1684 GCA_035551055.1 Solirubrobacteraceae bacterium | reverse complement strand
CTCGTTGAGCAGCACCCGCTCCCCCTCGACGAAGAAGTCCGCGCGCGCCAGGCCCGAGCAGCCGAAGCGGGCGAACGCCTCGAGCGCGATCGCGCGCAGCCGCTCGCTCGCCCGACCGGAGATCCGCGCCGGCACGCGCAGCCGCATCCCGCCGGGCTCGTACTTGGCGGCGAAGTCGTACCACTCCGAGGAGATCACGATCTCGCCCGGCTCCGAGGCCGCGGACGCGCGCGACGAGCCGAGCACCGAGCACTCGACCTCGACCCCCGGGCTCATCGCCTCGACGATCGCGCACGCGTCGTGCGCGAACGCCGCGTCGAGCGCGCCCGCCAGCTCGTCGGCCGCGGCGACCTTCGCGATCCCGACCGACGAACCGAGCCGCGCCGGCTTGACGAACACGGGCAGCCCGAGCGCGCCGAGCTCCTCGAGCACCGCCTCGCAGTCGTCCTCCCAGCGCGCCGCGCGGACGCCGGCGTAGTCGACCTGCGCGATGCCCGCCCGCGCCATGAGGTCCTTGGCGACGACCTTGTCCAGGCAGATCGCCGACGCCAGCACGCCCGAGCCGACGTACGGCACGTCGAGCAGCTCGAGCAGCCCCTGGACCGTGCCGTCCTCGCCGAACGGGCCGTGCAGCACGGGGAACGCGACGTCGGCGTCGAGCAGGCCGCGGGCGGGACGCAGCGCCAGCTCCTCGTCGGCGTACACCCACGTCCCGTCGCGCTCGAGCGTCACCGCGAGCACCTCGTGGCCGCCCGCACGCAGGCCGGCGGCGACGCCCTCCCCGCTCGCGAGGGAGATCTCGTGCTCGGAGGAGCGGCCGCCGGAGAGGACGGCGACGCGCATCAGGGCCGCGGCGCAGGCGTCGTCGTGCCGGGCCCCGGGGTGGTGGGCGTGCGGGGCGCGGGGTCCGGCTCCGGCTCGTGGCGCCCGACGGTGATCGTCACCGTCGAGCCGCGATCGACCCGCCTGCCGGCCGCGGGCGACTGCTCCTGCACGAGGCCGTCCTCGGAGCGCGAGTCTACGGCCTCCTCCTCGACGGCCACCTCGAAGCCCGCCCCCGACAGCGTCTTCGTCGCGTTGTTCTGCGAGCGCCCGACGACGTCGGGCACCTCGATCCGCTTGGGCTCGACGGCCACCGTCAGCTGGACCGCGCCGCCGCGCGGCAGCGTTCCCCCGGCGGGGTTCTGCGCGAGCACGGTGCCGGGCTCCGCGTCGTCGTCCTCCTTCTCCTGCACCTCGACGCGGAACGCGTCCAGGGCCGAGCGGGCGGTGTCCTCGCTGCGGCCCACGACGTCGGGGACGGGCAGGCGCTCGGGGCCCTCGGACACCTCGATCCGCACGGCCTCGCCGCGCTGGGCGAGCGAGCCGCCGTCGGGCGACTGGGCGACGACGCGGCCGACCCGCACGGAGTCCGAGCTCACGCGTGTCTCCCGGACCTCGAAGCCGGCCGCCGTGAGCCGCTTGCGCGCCTCGGTGCGGACGAGCCCGACGACCTCGGGAACGTCGGTGATCGCCGGCCCCTCGGACACGTTGATCGTCACCAGCGAGCCCTCGTCGGCCATCGACCCCGGGCCGGGGTTCTGCCCGATGACCGTGTTGCGCGGCTTGTCGGAGGTGTCGCGCACCGACTGCACCTCGAAGCCCTCGCTCTGCAGCCGCTGCGTGGCCGTCGAGATCGAGCTGC
>DASZOA010000213.1:0-9999 GCA_035551055.1 Solirubrobacteraceae bacterium | reverse complement strand
AAGAAGAACACGAGGCCGCCGGCGACGGTGAGCTGCACGGTCCGGCGCCCCCCGCGGATCGCGCCGGCGCCGACCACGCCGCGCGCGCAGCGCAGGGCCATCGCGCTGGCCTCCGTCGGGATCTGCGCGACCGCCGCCTCGAGGCGGTCGAGCTGCGTCGAGCCGGGGCCCCACGCGCCGAGGTAGCCGCCGGCGGCGGCGACCTCCGCGATGCGCGCCGCCACCTCCTCGGGCGTCAGCTCGCCGTCGCAGCCTGCGCCGAACACCGCGCCCAGCAGCGCGACGCCGCGCTCGGCCAGCAGCGGCGCCGCGGCCAGGCAGACGGCGTCGGCGAGCGGGCTGCCGAGGCCCGGCTCGTCGCCGTGGGCGAGCATGTCGCCGCCGACGTCGGTCAGGACGACGAGGTCACAGCCGATCTCGCGGGCGCCGACGGCGAGCGCGTGCGCCACCGCCGCGGGGCCGCCGTGCGGATCGATCAGCAGCACCGGCTCGCCGAGGTGGCGCGCCATGTGCGATTCGGCGAAGCGAATCCCGCCCGGCCCGGTCGTGTCCGCCGTCGCGAGGCCCGCGTGCTCGTCGAGCAGCCGCAGGTTGGCGATCTCGCTCATCCGCCGCGGGCCGGGCAGCGGGTCGACCGGGCGCCGCTCCCAGCTCAGCCCCCCGAGCGCCGCGGGCGTGCCGAGCTCGCGCGCCAGCTCGGCGACCGCGAGCGCCCCGACCACGTCGCCGCCGCCGCCGATGCCGACGGCGAGCACGCGCTGCGCGGCGGCGATCGCCGCGAGCACGGGGTCGCTCAGACGAGCGCCGGGACGCCGCCGTCGGCGATCTCGCGGATCTCCTCGGCGGCGCGCTCGAACTCGTCGTCCGAGAGCACCGGCGTGCCTTCGAAGGGCAGCTCGCGCTGGAGCTCCAGCCAGGAGCGACAGCCGCCGTACTCGTCCTTGACGCGCACGGTCACCGGCCGGGGGATGCGGTACGTGCGCAGCAGCAGGACGTGCAGCGGATGGCGCCGCTTCCACGCCAGGCGCTTCTCGGCGTAGTCGGTGCTCCAGACGTAGAACGGCGACAGCGCGTCGACGCAGCGCGGATCGGTGATCGTGAAGTGACCGGCCAGCTCGGCCCACGCGCGGATCCGCACGCGATCGGGCTGGGGGAGCGGATTCAGGCCGTTGCCGTCGAGCGCGCCCGCGGGTGGCTCGCCGTCGGCCCAGACGCCCTCCTCGAGGGCGCGCGCGAGCTCCGGGACGTGCGACGCGCGCACGCAGTCGCCGCGCTGGTGGTCGAACGTGGGATACAGGAAGAAGCGCTCATGCTCGACGCGGAAGTGCTTGTCGGACTCGCGGATACCACCCTTCCGCAGGGTGACGAGCTGCTCGCCCTCGGCGAGCGCGCGCACAGTGACCGCCCACTCTTTGAACGCAATAGGCATAGACCGGACCAGACGACGACGGGACAACGAACGAGACAGAACGAAGCCACCCGTCGCAGCGAACCGAGCCGTAGTCCGAACGACGGGAGCGCGGAGATTGTGCCATAGCTTCGGGCAAATGGCCAAATGTCCCTGCTAGTTCCCGGAAACGGCACCCCGAGCTTGTGCACTCAGCCGGCCAGGCGGAGGCCTGCGAACGCCTCGAGGGCCTCGATCAGGGCGACGAAGTCGTCGTCGCCGTGCTCGCGCGCCATCGCGGCCACGAGCACGTCGCGGGCACGTGCCGCCGCGCCGAACGGGACGTTCGCCGCCTGCGCCTCCTCGAGGCACAGGTGCACGTCCTTGAGCATGTGCTCGAGCTTGAAGAGCGTCGCGTAGTCGTGGGCGCGCATCGGGCCCGCCTTGAGGTCGAGCATCGCCGACCCGCCCGAGCCCTTGCCCATCACCCGTATGAGCGCCTCGAGGTCGACGCCGGTGGCCTGGCCGACGAGCAGGGCCTCGCCGACCGTGGCGCAGTTGGCGGCCGCCACGGCGTTGTTGATGAGCTTGACCATCTCGCCGTGCCCGAGCGGGCCGACGTGCACGACGAGCTCGCCCATGACGCCGAACAGCGGCTCGCAGCGCGCGAAGTCCTCCGCGCTGCCGCCGGCCATGATCGTCAGCGTCCCGTCCTGCGCCTTCGGCGACGAGCCCGTGACGGGGGCGTCGACCATCCGCAGGCCGCGCGCCTCGAGCTCGGCGCCGATCGCGCGCGTCTGGGCGGGGGCGATCGTCGACATGTCCACGCACAGGGTCCCCTCGGCGGCGCCCTCCGCGACGCCGCCGTCGCCCAGCAGCACGTCCCGCACCTGGTCGCCGTCGACGACCATGCTGATGACGACGTCGCTCGCGGCGGCGACCTCCGCGGGCGACCCTGCGACCGTTCCCCCGTGGTCGCCGGCCCACGCCTCGGCCTTCGCGCGCGTGCGGTTGAAGACCGTCAGCTCGTAGGCGGCGCGGGCGAGGTTCGCCGCCATCCGCGAGCCCATGATCCCGAGCCCGACGAAGCCGATGCGATCGTCGCTGGAGGAGCCTGGACCGGACGCCATCGAGCGCGGATCCTAGTGGGAGCCGGTCCGGGCCGGGCGGCCGCGAGGATCAGTCGCGAGCCGGCGGCGCCGGCCGCCTGGTCGTGCCCGGCGCGGGGCGGCGGCTCAGCGGATGCGCGACGTCGCCGGCCACGTGGGCGACCGAGGGACCGTCGGCGCGCACGCGGGGCATCGGCCGCCGGCGCGGCGGGGCGGGCCGTCCCGGGACGGCGGGGACGGCCGGCGCGACGCCGCCCGGCTGCGCCTCGGCCTCGACGGGGGCGACCGGGCGCTCGGCCCGCTGCGCCGCGAGCCGCTGAGCGTCGAGCAGGCGCTGCCGGTGCTCGGCGACGAGCCGCTGGCGCTGCTCGGCGACCAGTCGCTGCGCGTCCTGCTCGGCGGCCAGCCGCTGTGCGTCCTGCTCGGCGAGCAGCCGCTGCACCTTGGCGGCGGTCGACACGAACCGCGCGGGCTGCGGCGCGGACGCCGTCGCCACGGCCGGCGCCGGCTGCGCGGCGGCCGTCCAAGCGGAGCTCGCGGCGGGGACCGCGGGCGGGTGCAGGCCGGGCAGTCCGTCGTCGGGCGCCGGAGGGGCCAAGGGGTGGCGCGGCGGCGGCGATCCGCCGCCGTCGTCGTCTTCGTCCTCGTCGCCCCAGTCCCAGTCGCCGGTCGCGCGAGGCGCGCGCGCGAGCCACAGGCCGGGCACCACGAGCAGCCACGCGATCGCGCCGCAGACCGTGCTCTGTGCGGGCTGGTCGAGCAGCGCGAGGACGCCCATCGCGATCAGCGCCGCACCGCCCGCGCCGAAGAGGGCGAGCTGCAGGCCGTCCTCGTCGTCGGCGGGGCGAGCGGGCGCGGGGAGGACGAGCGCCGCGACGAGCGCGATCGCGAGCACGGCGAAGATGAGCGCGTAGATCGAAGCTGGCACCGCCGCGACATTACCCGACGCGCGGCCCGACCGAAACCCCTTCTGCTCGCCGTCTTACGCGCGGCCTTCGCGGCGCCCGTGGCCGCCGCCGCCGGGCGTCTCGAGCGCCAGCCGGTCGCCGGGCGCGAGCTCGCCGGTGGCCTTCGCCGGCAGCTCCTCGCCGTTGAGCAGATTGCGCCCGCACAGGCCGGGCTCGCCGCCGGCCGCGCCGGTCGGCGGGCGGCGGCGGCGCTCGGTGATCAGCGCGTAGGTCATCGCCGTCCGCGCCTCGAGCTCGCGCACGATCCCGTCGCCGCCGCGCCGCGCACCCGCTCCGCCCGAGCCGCGGCGGACGGCATGGCGCACGACGCGCAGCGGGAACTCGAGCTCGAGCGCCTCGACCGGCGTGTTGAGGGTGTTCGACATCGCGACGTGGACGCCGCTCGGGCCGTCGGCGTCGGGGCATGCCGCCTGGCCGCCGCCGAGTGTCTCGTAGTACGTGAACTGCTCGCTTCCGAGCGTGAGGTTGTTCATCGTCCCCTGGCCGAGCGCGCGGCCGAACGCGGCGAGCACGAGGTCGGCGACGCGGCTGGACGTCTCGACGTTGCCGCCGGCGACGGCCGGGAGGCGGCCGTCGGGGGCGGCGCAGGCGTGGAGCAGCGACCCCTCCGGCGCGCGGACCTCGATCGGGCGGTAGGCGCCCGCGCTCGGCGGGACGTCGGGGTCGGTCAGCACGCGCACCGCGAAGTACACCGCCGAGCGCGTGACCGCGAGCGGGCAGTTGAGATTGCCGGCGTGCTGCCCGGCGCTGCCGGCGAAATCGAGCATCAGCCGATCGCCGTCGACGGTCGCGACGAGCCGCAGCTCGATGTCGTCGTCGATTCCCTCGAGTACGTCGCGCGCCTCGCGCGGACCGTCGGGCAGCTCGGCGAGGCAGGCCCGCGTGCGGCGCTCGGCGTAGTCGAGCACGGCGGCGCTCGCCTCGTGCAGCGCGCCGGCGCCGAGCCGCTGCGCCAGCTCGATCAGCCGCCGCGCGCCGATCCGGTTGGCGGCGAGCTGCGCGCGCAGGTCGGCGCGGCGCTGGTCGGGCTGGCGCATCCGCCCGACGAGCTCGTCGATCGCCGCCTCGTCGAGCACGCGCGGCGCGATCACGACGCCCTCCTCGTCGAGCGTCGTCGAGTCGGCGGGCATCGAGCCGGGCACGCGTCCGCCGACGTCGGCGTGATGGGCGCGGTTGGCGGCGAAGCCGAGCAGCTCGCCGCCCGGGCCGCCTTCGAGCACCGGCGTGATGACCGTGATGTCGGGCAGGTGCGTCCCCCCGCGGTAGGGGTCGTTGAGGATCCACGGCCGTCCGCCCGAGTGGTCCTCGCCGAGGACCGCGGCCACCGCCGCGGGCATCGCCCCGAGGTGGACCGGGATGTGCTCGGCCTGCATCACCATCTCGCCGGCGGGATCGAACAGCGCGCGCGAGCAGTCGCGGCGCTCCTTGATGTTCGCCGAGTGCGCGCTGCGCACGAGCGCGGCGCCCATCTCCTCGCAGGCGGCTCGCAGCGCGCCGGTCACGACCTGCAGGTCGATCGGGTCAAGCGCCATCGTCGCTCTCCAGGACGACCGTGCCCGCCTCGTCGACGCTGCCCGACCAGCCGGGCGGGACGGCGAGCGTTGCCTCCGACAGCTCGCAGATCGCGGGCCCCGCCACGCGCTCGCCGGGCGCCGGCTGGCCGCGCAGGACCTCGGCCTCGTGCTCGATGCCGGCGAAGACGACGGTCCGGCGCGCGCGCGTCGCGCCGCCCCCCGCGCCCGCGGCGAGGTCGAGCTCGATGCCCGGCACGCGCGCCGTCGCCCGGATCGTGACGACCTCGATCGGCACGTCGGGATCGCGATAGCCGTAGCGCTCGTCATGCAGCTCCTCGAACGCGGCGCGCGTGCCGTCCACCGTCGCGTCCTCGAGGTCGCGCACCGTCAGCTCGTGCGCCTGGCCGCGGTAGCGCACGTCGTAGGCGATCTCGGCCTCGACGGCCGATCCCGGGGTCCCGCCGGCGCCGACGCCGAGCGTCGCTCGCGCGGCGGCGGTGAGCTCGTCGCGCGCGCCCGCGAGCGCGTCGTCGGTCAGCTCGCCGCCGGCCAGCAGGACCGTGCGCTGCTCGGTCGCCCGCCGGTCGGCCGCCGCGAGGCCGAGCGCGCTCAGCACCCCCGACGCGCGCGGGCAGAGGATCGTCGTGATCCCCAGCTCGCCGGCGATCGCGGCCGCATGCAGCGGCCCGGCGCCGCCGAAGGCCAGCAGCGCGAAGCGGCGCGGGTCGATCCCCTGCTCGACGGTCATGACGCGCAGCGCGCGCACCATCTCGGCGTCGGCGACGCGCACGATCCCCTCCGCGCACGCCGGCAGGTCGAGGCCGAGGCGGTCGGCCAGCCCCTCCACGGCGCGCCGGGCCGCGGTCGGGTCGAGGGCGACGCCGCCGGCGAGCGGCGAATCGGTGCCGAGCCGGCCGAGCAGGAGGTTGGCGTCGGTGACGGTCGGCTCCTCGCCGCCGCGGCCGTAGCAGGCCGGTCCGGGCACCGCGCCCGCGCTGTGCGGGCCGACCCGCAGCGCACCGCCCGGATCGCGCCCCGCGATCGAGCCGCCGCCCGCGCCGACGGGGTGGATGTCGACCATCGGCAGCGCAAGCGGCCGGCCGCCGACCTCGCGCCCGGCCGTCTCGCGCACGACGCCGCCCTCGACGACGCAGACGTCGCACGAGGTGCCGCCCATGTCGAAGCAGACGAGGTCCGAGCGGCCGCTGCGGCGCGCGACGAGGGCCGCGGCCGCGGCGCCGCCGGCCGGTCCCGACAGGACGGTGAACGCCGCGTGGCGGGCGGCGAGCGCCGCCGCCGCCAGGCCGCCGCTGGACTGCATGATCCGCGGCTCGGGCAGGCTCGCCTCGCCGGCCCGCTCGAGCAGGCGGTTGAGGTAGCGCGCGAGCAGCGGCGACAGCGCGGCGTCGACCTCGGTCGTTGCCGCGCGCTCGTACTCGCGAAACGTGCCGACGACGTCGTGCGACAGCGAGACGTGGACGCCGGGCAGCGCGGCCGCCACCGCCTCGCCGATCGCCAGCTCGTGCTCGGGATGAGCGTAGGCGTGCAGCAGCACCACGGCGACCGCCTCGGGCTCGAGCTCGGCGATCTCGCGCGCGAGCGCGTCGGGGTCGTCGAGCGCGCGCAGCACGCCCTCCGGCCCGCAGCGCTCGGGTGCCGCGACGCGCCGGCCGGGCGGCACGAGCGGCGCGGGGCGCGCGGCGCACAGCCGGTAGAGGTCGGCGCGCGCCTGGCGGGCGAGCTCGACGACGTCGGTGAAGCCCTCGGTCGCGACGAGCACGGTGCGCGCGCCGCGGCCCTCGAGCAGCGCGTTCGTCGCGACCGTCATCCCGTGCGCGAAGGCCTCGACGTCGCCGGCGTCGGCGCCCGCGTTCGCGAGCGCCGCGCGGACCGCGGTCATCACGCCCTCGGACTGGTCGTCGGGCGTCGTCGGCGCCTTCGCGGTGACGAGCCGCCCGCCGGTCGCGAGCACCGCGTCCGTGAAGGTCCCGCCGACGTCGACGCCGAGCAGCATCGCGCGCTACCCGGCGCGCGGGCGCGCGACGAACAGGCCGACGATCCGCTCGTCGTGCCGTAGCGGAGGATCGGGCAGGGCGATGGCGGGCATCGCCCCATCTAAGCCGATGTCGTCGGCCGGGGCGCGGAACGCGGCGTCAGGCCGCCAGCTGCTCCTCGACGTCCTCGGTCTCGGCGAGGTGCTGATGCGACGGGCAGTAGCCGTTGTGCGCGAGCGGCACGCGCTGGCAGGGCGTCCCGCGGCGTGTCGTCGCGCGGCACTCGAGAGGGTTGCCGTTGATGTCGTAGCCGTGCTGCGGCTGCTTGGCGAGCCACTCCTGCGCGGCGCCGACGTACGCCGACACGACGTTCCAGACGCGCGGCTGGGCGCCGATCGGGAAGTTCGTGCGGATGTCGTTGAAGAGCCTGCGGGCGGGCCTGGCGAAGTAGTGGCGGTCCGTTGCCAGCCGCTCGATCGTGGCCTCGCAGGCGCGCAGCACGTCGGCGTGGCCGTCCCGCGCGTCGTGGGAGCAGTCGATCAGCGGCGACAGCTCGCGGTAGATCGCGCGGCTGAACTGGTACATGGGGGCGGGATCTCCTTTCCTCGTTTGCTGGCAGGCGGCGGCAGTCTCCCGTGCTCGTATGAAGGTAAGAACGGACTGAATGTTGAGTTCGTATTAAGCTTGACGAACTGTCAAGCCCAGGCCGCGCGGCGGGGACGCTCGTCGGCGCCGATCGTCGTGTGGCGATGGTCCAAGGCGCGCTGTGAGTGCGGGAAGTCCGCGCGCTGGTGCGCGCCGCGGCTCTCCTCGCGCGACAGCGCGCAGGCCGCGATCAGCCGGGCGAGCGGATGGGGGTCGTCGACCAGCCGCCGCAGGCCGTCGCGCGTGCGCGTGATCCCCGCGTCGCGCCAGAGCGCCTCCTGCGTCGCGCGCGCCGGGCGCGCGGGCGGCGCGGTGGGCAGGGGTCGGCCGGGGGGCGCCGTGGTCGCCGGCTCGTCGAGGCCCGCCCGCGCCGCGCGCGCACCGAAGACGAAGCACTCGCTGAGCGAGTTGGAGGCGAGGCGGTTGGCGCCGTGCAGCCCGGTGCAGGCGGTCTCGCCGATCGCGTACAGCCCCGGCACGGTGCTGCGTCCGTGCAGGTCGGTGACGATGCCGCCCATGATGTAGTGCGCGGCCGGCGCGACGGGGATCGGCTCGCGCGTCGGGTCCAGGCCGGCGTCGCGCAGGGCCGAGACGACGTTCGGAAACAGCGACGGGTCGACGGCGCGCATGTCCAGCCCGACGCAGGTCGCGCCGCTGCGCTCGAGCAGCGCCGCGATCGCCCGTGCGACCTCGTCGCGCGGCGCGAGCTCGTCAACGAAGCGCTCGCCGTCCGGGCCGTGCAGCGTGGCGCCCTCGCCGCGGATCGCCTCGGTGACGAGGAAGCCCTCGCGGCCTTGCACGCCGATCACGGCCGTCGGGTGGAACTGGAGGAACTCGAGGTCGGCGAGCTCGGCGCCCGCCGCGTGGGCGATCGACATCCCGATGCCGAGCGAGCCGGGCGGGTTCGTCGTGCGCGACCACAGCGCGGCCGCGCCGCCGGTGGCGAGGATCGTCGCGCGGGCGCGGACCGCGCGCCCGTCGTCGAGCGCGACGCCGCGGCAGCGGCCGTCGTGCATCCATGCGCCGCCGGCGCGCGCGCCCTCCAAGACCGTGATCCGCGGCTCGTCGACGACGAGCGCGGACAGCTGGCGCACGACGCGCCGCCCGGTCGCGCTGCCGCCCGCGTGCACGACGCGGCGCACGGAGTGCCCGCCTTCCAGCCCGAGCGCGAGGACGCCGCGGTGGTCGGCATCGAAGCGCACGCCCAGCCGCTCGAGGTCGTGCACGCGCGCCGGTGCCTCGCGGACGAGCACCTGCGCGGCCGAGCGGCGGACCAGGGCGCGGCCGGCGGCCTCGGTGTCGGCGAGGTGGCGCTCGAACGAGTCCTCGACGGCGAGCGCGGCCGCGATCCCGCCCTGCGCCCAGTAGCTCGCCGTCTGCGCGAGCGGCGTCGCGGAGACGAGCGCCACGGCAGCGCCCTCGGCGGCTGCGCGGAGCGCCGCGTACAGCCCGGCGGCGCCGGCTCCGACGACCGCCAGGTCGCATGCGATGACCGGTTCGTCGGGCACAGCGGGGGTACCGTACTTGGATGCCCGCGCCGGTCCTGCTGCGCCACCCCTCCTCGCTGGAGCACGACACGGGCGGCCATCCCGAGAACGCCCGCCGGATCGTGGCGATCGAGCGGGCGCTGAGCGAGCGCGACTGGCTCGGCTGGGACGTGCGGCTCTCGCCGGCCGCCGAGCGCGAGCAGATCGCGACGGTGCACCCGATGCGCTACGTCGAGCGCATCGAGGCGCTCTGCCGGCGCGGCGGCGGCATGATCGACATGGACACGATCGTCAGCAGCGGCTCGTTCGAGGCGGCGCGGCACGCCGCCGGCGGCTGCATCGCGCTGGTCGATGCGCTGCTGGGGTCCGAGGCGGTCGGCGCCGCGGCGTCACTGCACCGCCCGCCGGGCCATCACGCCGAGCCGGCGCGCGCGATGGGCTTCTGCCTGTTCGACAACGTGGCCGTCGGCGCGCAGCACGCGCTGGACGCGCACGGGGCGCGCCGCGTGCTGATCTTCGACTGGGACGTCCACCACGGAAACGGCACGAACGCGATCTTCCACGCGCGCGACGACGTCCTGTTCTGCTCGATCCATCAGTCGCCGCTGTATCCGGGCACCGGGCCGGCTTCGGACGTCGGCAGCGGCGACGGCGAGGGCTTCACCGTGAACATGCCGGTGCCGGGCGGCTCGGGCGACGAGGTGTTCCTGTCGCACGTCGCGCACGTCGTGGCGCCGCTGGCGCGCGCGTACGAGCCCGACCTGCTGCTCGTCTCGGCGGGGTTCGACGCCCACGTCGACGACCAGCTGGCGTCGTGCGCCGTCACCGAGGCGGGCTTCGAGGGCATGGCGGCGCTCATGCTCGCCTGCGCTCGCGAGCTGTCGGCGCCGCTGGG
>DASZOA010000212.1:0-4880 GCA_035551055.1 Solirubrobacteraceae bacterium | reverse complement strand
CTTCGCCCTACGGGCTCAACTCCGCGAGGCGGGAAGAGCATGGGTAATTATCTGGCCACCAGTGGGGATTCTTGTTGGCCCTTGACAGTTCGTTGCGCCTTCGGCCGGGCGAGCGGCGCACACCCGAGCGAGCTACTTGAGCGGCAAAGGTATCCCGCAGGGAGCCGCCACGCACGCCCTGTGACCTCTGCGGGCGTTAGTCTATTTCCGGTTCTCCTCACGAGTTGGTGGTGAACGGGAGCGGGATGGTGATGCCGCCGGCGCAGAGGTAGATGAGCGCGATGAGGGGGTCGGCACTGTGGAAGCCGAAGCTGCGGTGGCTGATCAGGCGGACCTTGGAGTTCAAGCCCTCGAGGCGCGCGTTTGAGAGGCCGAGGCGGACGGCGGCCAGGATGCCGTCGCGATAGCGGCGGATCGTGCGGGCGAGCTTGACGAACGGGCGTAGCCTCGAGCGTGAGGCCCAGGCCAGCCAGGCGGCGAGGTGCGCTGGAGCCATAGCGGGGTCCTCGAGGTGGTAGAGGGCCCGCAGCTCCTCCTTGAGCAGGAAGGCCCGGTAGAGCGATCGGTTGGCCTGCTGGACCTCGGCCAGCGCGGCGAGCTGGCGGGTGCTCTGGCGCTCGGGTGCCTTGAGCAGCGACCAGCGCACGCCCTTGATCCAGCGCCCGCCGCCGGTCTTCGACTTGCCGCGCTCGCGCCACTCGGCGCGCCGTACCTCGTCGACGGCACGGCCGGCCAGGGCGACGACGTGGAAGGGATCGAAGCAGACCTCGGCGTCGGGCAGGCTGTCGCGCACGGCGTTCTCATAGCCGGCCGACATGTCGATCGAGACCGCGCGGATCGACGAGCGGCGCTCGCCGAGCTCGTCGAAGAACGCCTGCAAGGTCGCGGCGTTGCGCCCCGGCCGGGCCCAGATGATCCGGCCGCTCCGATGGTCGGCCACGCACGTCAGGTAGCGCTGGCCGCGGCGGTAGCTGATCTCGTCGCAGCCGATCGCGACCAGCCCCTCCAAGCGCCGTTCGTCGAGGTGGTCGGAGACGACTCGCTCGACGATCCGCCCGACCGAGTCCCAGGCGACCCGCAGCAGCCGCGCGATCGGCGTCTTGGCCATCTGCTGGGCGAGGAAGGCCACGAGGTCCTCGAAGTCGCGGGTGTAGGACGAGCCGGGCCGCGCCCACGGCACGGCCTCCGGGCGCACGCCGCAGTCGCGGCACAGCAACCGGCGCAGCTCGCACTCGATCAGACACCGGCTGGCGCCGAGGTCGAGGTGGCGCCAGCGCTTGACGCGCCGGCCGTGGACCGAGCCGCCGAGTTGTCCGCAGGTCGAGCAGACCCGCCGGCGGCGGCGCAGCCGAACGGTCACGATCATCCCCTCGGCGCCGAAGCTGACATCGATGACGGTTGCCCCCGGGAGCCTGAGCATCCGGTTGAATGCGGTCGTGGCGCGCACGCCGTCCTCCTTCGCTTGCCGCTGATCATCACTAGCCAGCAGCCTGCGCCGAGGGCGGCGGCGCGTCGATCACGTTCTGCGCAACGCGCGCGCAATTCCGCAGCCCGAGAAAGCCCTGCGCGCACCGCCGATCAAGCTCCGCCCCTCACCACCAAACGGCGAGGAGACTCTAAGAAAGGAAGGTCGTGGACCCCCAAGAGATCACCGAAGAGCTCGAGGATCCCGGTGCGCGGAACCTGCTCGACTCCGCGACGCTCCTCCGGCTCGCCTACAACGGATCAGACGGCTTCCCGCGAGTGATCCCGATCGGGTTCTACTGGAACGGGAACCAGATCGTCACCTGCACGGCGGCGACCGCCCCCAAGGTGAAGGCGCTCTCGTCGCGTCCGAACGTCGCGATGACGATCGATGTCGGCGACACGCCTACGGAGGCCAAGGCGCTCCTGGTGCGTGGGCTCGCAAGCGTGGACATCGTCGACGGCGTTCCCGACGAGTACGTCGCGGCATCGACGAAGGCATTGGGCGCAGACCAGGTCACGGAGTTCGAGCGCCAGGTCAGGTCGATGTACGACCAGATGGCACGTATCTCCATCGAGCCGGTATGGGCGCGGTTCTTCGACTTCGGTGCGGGCCGCCTGCCGTCCTTCCTGACGAAGCTGGCGGGCGACGCCTAGCAGGCAATCGCGCGCAACGTCGCCGAACTTGACCTCGTCTTTCGTCGTCTGGGAGCCGCTGCAATCTGGTCCGCTCGCGACGCGCAACCGGACCTGCGGGTGAGTCTCGACCGCCCGGTGGCCCGTATAGCCGGGCGCGTGCCGAAGACGTGCCGCTGGCCGATCCGCTTACGGAATGTCCCCTACATCACGCGCGATACAGAGCTCGACGTAGCCGCTGTAGGTGGCGCCCGCGGCGCGGACCCATTGCGCGGCGCGGGCTTGGTGGATGCCGAGGCGCTCGGCAAGGATCGGGGGGCCTTCATCCCACCGAACTGGCGCTGCCAGCGGTGATACGTCGCCTCAGAGACCTCCAAGTGCCGACAGACCTAGCCCGTCGTCTTGCCCTCGCCCAACAGCCGGTCGGCCTCGCGCAGCTTGCGAATGACCTGCTCCGCGGTGTGCCCGCGTCGCGACATCGTGCGTCCTTCCTCGCCCATGATCGTGGGCGGGTAGAACTCTCACAAGCACCAGTGAGACCGAAGCTACGGGGTCACGCCAGTACTGGGAGCAGAGCGCATGCTCGACTTCCGAGGCCTGCCGGAGCATCGTGACGAGCTCAGCGCGGCTGGCGACCGGTCCCTGAGCAGGCATGGAAGCGAACCTACCGGCGTTCCCGCGGGTGTCTCAAGGGGCTGGCCTCAGCAGGGCGACATACAGTACGACGCGGCCATGTCACGGCGTCGTTGACGGGCGCATGCCGTATCGCTCGCGGCGTCAGGCGTTAGCGCCGGCCGATACCGTCGCTTACTCTCCCGAGCGTCACATGCCCGGCCCGAAGGGCGGCACGTTGCGAACGCTCGCCGGTCGCGGGTCATCTGCGACATCGACCGGTTCTCCCTTGCGCCCTTCGACGGAGCCGGGGTCTATCCGCAGTCCGCCCGGGAGGCGCATCACCACCCAGTCATCTGCGGCGCGCCGCTGTACCACCCATTCGAACCCGGGATGCTCCGCTTTGCGGCGGTCGCGAAGGGCGTCGGCCTCGTCCTTGGTCATGAACGGACTCTACGGCGCCGTGCAACCGTCTGTTTCCTTGCGCGACGATCACACTGCCGCTTGCGCCTGGGTTCCGGCACTCGCGCGCGAGCCACAACATAGATCCGCTTGTCGTCGAGCAGCGGCGATGCTGTCGCCCTCGGTGCGAGTCAGCCCGTGCTGCGACGGAGCGACCACTCGCTCGCGCGTCCCAGCGGCGGCGGTGCTGTTCCGCAGTTCCAAACGCAAGAGGGGCCACCAAGGAGATCACGAGCCGGCCTCCTCGAGCCGGGCCTAATCACTTCGGCTCGACCGGGCTTCCGCCAGCGCCGCCCGCGGCCGCGGACGGGCGAGCACGTCCACGAGCTGCGTCCGCGATCTGATGTCGAGCTTGCGAAACGCGTTGCTCAGATGCATCTCGACGGTGCGCAAGGTCACAAAGAGGGCTTGAGCGATCTCGCGGTTGCCCAGGCCCTTGGCGGCCATCGCGGCGACGCGGCGCTCGCTCGGCGTCAGGGACTCGACCCCGGAGAGCGCCGTCGAGCGCGGCTTGGCGCCCGCGGCGAGCAGCTCCTCGTGTGCCTGTCGCGCGAGGACGGCCGCTCCACAGCGCTGGGCTAGCTCAGCGCCGCCGCGCAGCACGGAGCGGGCATCGACGCGCTTTCCCGCCCGGCGCAGCGCGGCGCCGAGCTCGACTTGCGTGCGCGCGCGCTCGAGCTGCGCCGGTGACGTGTCGAGCACGTCGAGGGATTCGCGCAGCAGCGCCAGCCCCGCCTTGCCGCCGCGCGCGAGCCCGAGGACGCGCAGGGCGCGCCCGATCGGGCGGGCGGCTCCCCAGCGGCGCGCAAGCTCGAGCTCCTCGGCGGCCAGCCGGCGTGCCTCGGCATCATGGCCGGCGCCGAGCAGTGCGACGGCCTGGTGTGAGCGCCAGCGCGCGAGCGCCGGGTTGTGAGCCCCGACGGCCTCCAGCGCGCCGCCGCATGCGCGTGCGTCCGCACCCGCCGCCGCGAAGTCGCCGCGGGTGAAGTTCAGCATCCCGCGCGCCGACAGCAGCGGCACCGTGCCCAAGGTCGCCGGCAGCGCGTCGTCGGCGCCGGCGTCGCGCAGCGTCGCGGCGGCCTCGTCGAGCATGCCGCGTTCCACGAGGATCTCGGCGAGAAGCCCGAACGCCAGCGGCATGATCATCGTGCGCTGGTCGGGGACCGCGTCGACGGAAGCGCGCGCGTCGGCCTCGGCCTCGACGAGGTCACCGGTCACATGAACGATGGACGCGCGCACCATCGACGCGCCGGAGAAGAGGTAGGCCGCGCCGCGCCGGCGGGCCTCGGCGATGGCCTGGTTGACCACGCGCAGCGCGACCTCGTGGCGGTCGGCGTGCAGCAGCGCCGACACGGCGCCCCACAGGCTCCAGCTCGGCGCCTCCTCGGTGGGCAGCCCGCCCGCGAGCGCCTGCTCGGCCAGGCGCACCGACTCGTCGAGCCGCTCGCCGTCAAGCATCATCGCGTAAGCCTTCAGCGCGAGCAGCATGCGCGCCCCCGCGTCCTCGGCGCCGTCGATGTCGAGGTCGGCCAGGCGCGCCTGCGCCGCTTCGTGGCGTTCGGGCATGCGCAGCGCGGCCGACAAGTAATCCGCCTCGAGCGTGCGGCGCAGCGCGGCGTCCCCGGCCGGCGCGTCCGCCAGCGCGGCCTCGATCTGCGCAACCGCCTCCTGCTCCTGTGAGCGCCAGATGAGGCCGCGTGCGAGCT
>DASZOA010000211.1:0-4570 GCA_035551055.1 Solirubrobacteraceae bacterium | reverse complement strand
CCGAGCATCGCGCCGGTCGTGTCCAGCGCGCGGTGCACGCCGAAGGCCGCGCCGAGCTCGTGCCGCGGCGTGGCGAGCGAGATCATCGCGTCGCGCGGGGCGGTGCGAATCCCCTTCCCGATGCGGTCGATCAGGACGAGCGCGCTGATCGCCGACAGCGCGGTGCCGGCGGTCGCCAGGCCGAGCTTGACGAGCGCCGACAGGCCGTAGCCGGTCGCCGCGACCTCCTTGTGACGGCGGAAGCGGTCGCCGACGAACCCGCTCGCCAGGCCGACGAGCGCCGCCGCGCCGCGCTGGATGCCGTCCACGAAGCCGAACGCGACCGGCGAGAACTGCCCGACGTAGACGAGGTACAGCGGCAGCACGGTGACGACCATCTCGGCCGCGACGTCGGTGAACAGGCTCGTGAGCCCGAGCAGCACGACCGTCCGGCTGACATGCGGGCCCGACGAGCGGCGGCTCAGCAGGCGCCGCCGCGCGCGCAGCAGCGAGGAGGCGTCCGAGACCTCGTACACGGCCGATCAACGCGCTGGAGCGTCGCGGGCGTTCGCGCGTCGCCGCGGGCGTCGCACAAGCGCGCGGGGGCGCCCGCCGTTAGTGGGGGATGCCAGCCCCGCGCGTGCTGATCCTCGTGCAGAACGAGCCGCTCCCGCAGGATCGCCACGTCTGGAACCAGTGCCGGGCGCTCAAGCGCGCGCGCTACGACGTGACCGTCATCTGCCCGCAGGGGGCCACGCGCCACCGCGAGCCGTTCGAGCGCCTGGAGGGCGTCGACATCCACCGCTACCGGCCGCGCCCGGCCGACGACGGGATCGCCGGCTACGCGCTCGAGTACGCCGCGGCGCTGTGGAGCATGCGCCGGCTCGCACGGCGGCTGGCGCGCGAGCGGCCGTTCGACGTCGTCCACGCGTGCAGCCCGCCCGACTTCCTGCTGCTGTCGGTGCTCTCGCTGCGCCGCCGCGGCGCGCGCTTCATCTTCGACCATCACGACCTGACGCCCGAGCTGTTCGCCACCCGCTACGGGCGCCAGGGCGGCGCGCTGCACCGCGCCACGCTGCTCGCCGAGCAGGTCGCCTTCCGGCTTGCCGACGTCGTCCTGTCGGTCAACGACTCCTACCGCCGGGTCGCGCTCACGCGCGGGCGCCGCCGGCCGGAGGACGTGCACGTCGTGCGCACCGGCCCCGACCTCGCCCGGTTCGTGCCGACGGCGCCCGAGCCGGCGCTCAAGCGCGGCCGCCCGTACCTGCTCAGCTACGTCGGAGTCATGGGTCGCCAGGACGGCGTCGATCACGCGCTGCGCGCGCTGGCGCGCCTGCACGAGCGCCGCCGCGACTGGCACGCGACGTTCATGGGCGACGGCGAGGTGCTCGACGACATGCGCGCGCTCGCCGGCGCGCTGGGGATCGCCGAGCACGTCGAGTTCACCGGCTGGGTCGAGCACGACATCGTCGGCCGGGTCCTGTCGACCTCGGACGTCTGCCTGGCGCCGGACCCGCGCAACCCGCTGAACGACGTCTCGTCGATGATCAAGATCTCGGAGTACATGGCGATGGGCCGTCCGATCGTCTCCTATGACCTCATGGAGTCCCGCGTCGGCGCCGCCGATGCCGCGATCTACGCGACCGCCAACGACGAGGCCGACTTCGCGCGGGCGATCGAGCAGCTGCTCGACGATCCCGAGCGCCGCGCGCGGATGGGAGCCGCCGGCCGCGAACGTGCGCTGGCGATCCTCGCCTGGGAGCGCCAGGAGCGATCGCTGCTGGCCGCCTACGAGCGCGCGCTGGGCGCCGCCGCCGCGGGCCGTGCGCG
The DNA here is from genome assembly GCA_035551055.1 of Solirubrobacteraceae bacterium. Lineage (GTDB taxonomy): Bacteria > Actinomycetota > Thermoleophilia > Solirubrobacterales > Solirubrobacteraceae > CADCVQ01. The sequence goes on along the minus strand of DASZOA010000211.1, from coordinate 2,761 downwards.
CGAGCCCGCGCCGCGCCGCGAGCTCGCCGGCCGGCGGTGACGGCGGGCGAGCGCGCCGGAAGGACGCGCACGGCCGCCGCGTTAAGTCCGACGATGTCGACCTCGAGCAGGCTCGCCGCCGCCGTGCCCGTCGCCCGCCGCCGGCGGGCGATCCCGTCCGGGCAGCCGCCGGCGGGCGAAGTCGGCGCCGTCGTGCTCGGCGGCGACTACCAGGGCCTGGGCATCGTGCGCAGCCTGGGCCGCAACGGAGTCCCGGCCTGCGTCGTCGACGACGAGCGCTCGATCGGGCGCCTGTCGCGCTACTGTCGTTCGTGCGACCGCGTCGCCGACCTCGGCGACGAGCAGCGGCTCGTCGACGATCTGCTGCGGCTGGGCGAGCGGCGCGGGTGGGGCGGCTGGGTGCTGTACCCGACGCGCGACGAGACCGTCGCAGCCCTGTCGCGCCGGCGCGACCGCCTCAGCGAGTACTTCCGCGTCCCCACCGCCCCCTGGGAGGCGATCCGCTGGGCCTGGGACAAGCGCAACACGTACGAGCTCGCCGTCGCGGCCGGCGTTGCGGCGCCCCGTACGTGGCAGCCCGCCTCGCTCGAGGCGCTCGACGAGATCGACGGCGAGCCGCCGTGGGCGATCAAGCCGGCGATCAAGGAGCACTTCTTCTACGTCACGAAGGCCAAGGCCTGGCGCGCCGACACGCGCGCCGAGCTGCGCGAGCGCTTCGAGCGCGCGCGGGAGATCGTCGGGCCCGGCGAGGTCCTCGTCCAGGAGCTGATCCCGGGCGGCGGCGAGCAGCAGTTCGCCTACGGCGCGCTGTACAAGCGCGGGCGCCCGGTCGCCACGATGGTCGCGCGCCGCCGGCGCCAGCACCCGCCGGACTTCGGGCGCGCGAGCACGTACGTCGAGACGATCTGCGACCCGGAGGTCGAGGCCCTGTCGGAGCGGCTGCTGCGCCGGATCCAATACGACGGCCTCGTCGAGCTCGAGTACAAGCGCGACCCGCGCAGCGGCGAGCTCAAGCTGCTGGACTTCAACGCGCGGACCTGGGGCTACCACACCGTCGCCCGCGCGGCGGGCGTCGACTTCCCGTATCTGCTGTTCCGCCAGCAGGTCGGCCTGCCGGTCGAGCCGCAGAGCACGACGCCGGGCGTACGCTGGGTGCGCCTGCTGACGGACCTGCCCACCGGCCTCGTCCAGCTCAGAGCGCGCGACTTCGGCGTCCGCGACTACCTGCGCTCGCTGCGCCGCGCCGACACCGAGGCCGTCTTCAGCGCCGAGGATCCGCTGCCCGGGCTGGCCGAGCTCGCGCTGCTTCCGTATCTCGCCGTCAAACGGGGGTTCTGAGGACGTGCTCGTCGCATCGCTCGCCGGTTGCCTGCTGGCGCTGGCCATCACCGTGCCGCTCGCCTGGAAGTGGGAGCTCGGCGTGCGCCGCGTGGCCGCCGCGACCGTGGCCCTTGCGCTCGCGTCGGCGCTCGTCGTCGCCGCGGTCGATCCCGCCGACGTCGTTCGGGCGGGGCTCGTGTGCGCGCTCACGCTCGTCGCGGCGTTCGCGATCCTCGCCTACCGCTTCTACCGCGATCCCGAGCGCAGCGCGCCGGAGGCCGCCGGCGACGTCGTCGTCAGCCCCGCCGACGGAGAGGTGATCTACGTGCGCCGGTCCGAGGAGGGCCGGCTGCCGGCCTCGACGAAGAAGGGACGCGACTACGAGCTCGTCGAGCTCACGAAGACGCCCCTGCGCGACGACGACGCGTACGTCGTCGGCATCGCGATGAGCTTTCTCGACGTCCACGTCAACCGCGCGCCGATCGCCGGCACGGTGCGGCTGCGCCGGCACTTCCCCGGCCGCTTCGGGTCGCTCGGGCGGCCGGAGATGGTCTACGAGAACGAGCGGGCGACGACGGTCATCGAGCGCGACGACCTCGAGGTCGCCGTCGTGCAGATCGCCTCGCGGCTCGTGCGCCAGATCGCCTCCTACGTCAAGGTCGGCGATCGGGTCGCGCTCGGTCAGCGCATCGGCGTGATCAGGCTCGGCTCGCAGGTCGACGTCGTGCTGCCGGTCCGGCCGGGCGTGCGGATCGACGTCCGCGAGGGCCAGCGGGTCTGGGCAGGCCGATCCATCCTCGCCCGGCTCGACGCCGATCAGCGCCGGCAGCCGGCCGTCCCCGCGCTGCTCGAGGGCGAGCTGAGCGCGTAGGCGCGGTCGTCGCCGGCGCGCCCGGCGAGACGTCGGAGGCCGCCTACAGGTCGGTCGACCTCACAGCGGGAACCGCGGCGTCTGCCGCCCTGTTCGAGCAGCCGCGACCCGGGTAACGAACTACTAGACGACACGCCGCATGCCCGAGGAACGATCGAAGGGACAGCGATGAGCGCCGAAGCGCCGCCCGACGGGCCGAAGTACGAGGTCTGGATCAACGACACGATCTACTCCTGGGACAAGGACACGATCTCGGTGCCCGAGATCCGCGAGCTCGCGGGCCTGCCCGAGGACTGTGCGATGTCCGCCGTCGATCTCGTCGCGCAGCAGGAGGTCCCGCTGCCCGAGGACGCCGTGCACAGCGTCCCGCCGCGCGAGGCCGGCAGGCCGCTCGTGAAGCGCACGCACTTCAAGCAGCTCACCTGAGGAGGGCCATCGGACCGACCGGGGCATCTCGCCGCCGGCCGGTCCGATCATGGAGGCGGCGCCGGTCCATGGGCCGCCTTCACGACGCCTGCCCAACGCCGTGGGGCGACGGCAGGAGGGCACGCGGGCTCGCCGGACGCCAAC
>DASZOA010000210.1:0-5382 GCA_035551055.1 Solirubrobacteraceae bacterium | reverse complement strand
ACCGCCTCGGCGCTGCGCAGGGCCTGGGCGATCGGCGCGCGCCAGTCGCCGGCGTCGGCGAGGACGTGGCCCGGGAGCGCCAGCGCGCGGCTGCGCAGGCGCGCGATCGGCTGGGCCTGCTCGTCGAAGGCGACCGCCGCGAGCTCGGCGTCGTCGCGCGCTGCGCGCGCCGGCAGCCGCAGCGCGAGGTGGCCGTCCAGGCCCTGCGCAGCGCCGAGGCGGTCGCCCGCCTCGGCGGACGACCGGCGGACGGCGACTCGGTCGCCGAGCACGAGGACGCGGTGCTCGCGCTGATCGGAGCCGGGGCCGACGGCGCGGCGCGGCCGCACGACGACCCGCAGCCGGCGCGGCGGATCGCCAGGCGGATCCTGCAGCGGCTCAACGGGATGGGGAAGTGGGGCGGCTACCACACGGAGTTCCGCCATCTCGCGCGCGGGTTCGCCGGCAACGAGCGCGCGCTCGCCGACGAGGTCGGCGAGGCGCTGGTGGCCGCCGGGCTGCTCGCCGAGAAGCCCAGCGTCGGCCAGCGCCACGTGTTCCTCAACCCGCGCCGCGCCGCCGACATCCACGGCCTCATCGAGCGCGGCGACGTGCCGGCGGACCTGCGCCTGCCGTAGATTCGCCCGATGCGGCTCGACGAGCTGTCGACGAAGGCCCTCACCGCCCGCACGCTGATCGAGTGCGGAATGTTCGCGCCCGGGCGGCCCGACAAGCTCGCCCGCGCGCTCAAGGCGATCCGCGACTGGGGCCCGACGACGGCCGCCGGCTTCGCCGCGGCGGCGATCCGCCACCCCGCCGACGTGGCGATCGTCGATGAGGCCGGGGCGCTGACGTTCGGCGAGGTCCACCGCCGCACGAACGCGCTCGCGCACGCCTGGAGCGACGACGGGATCGGCGAGGGCGACGGCGTCGCGCTGCTGTGCCGCAACCACCGCGGCTTCGTCGAGGCGACGGCCGCGTGCTCGAAGCTCGGAGCCCACGCACTGTTGCTCAACACCGCGTTCGCCGGCCCGCAGCTGGCCGAGGTCTGCGCGCGCGAGCAGCCGCGCGCGATCGTCTACGACGAGGAGTTCGCGGCGCTCGCCGCCGCCGCCGCCGCCGGCCGGCGCCGCTACGTCGCCTGGTCGGACTCGCGGGCGGCGCCCGCGGGCGCCGAGCTGCTCGAGTCGCTCGTCGAGCGCGGCGACCCCGGCGACGTCGTCGTCCCGGCGACGAGGGGCCGGATCGTGATCCTCACGAGCGGCACGACCGGCGCGCCGAAGGGCGCCCGGCGCAAGCAGCCCGAGTCGCTGGACCCGATCGCCGGGCTGATCGAGAAGATCCCGCTGCGCGCGCGCGAGCGCACGCTGATCGCCGCGCCGCTGTTTCACTCCTGGGGGCTTGCGCACTTCGTCCTCGCGATCGGGCTGTCGTCGACGCTCGTCCTGCAGCGGCGCTTCGATCCCGAGCGGACCCTGCGCGCGATCGACGAGCACGGCGTGACCGCGCTCGTCGTCGTGCCGGTGATGCTGCAGCGGATCCTCGAGCTCGGTCCGAAGGTCGTGGGCCGCTACGACACCGGCTCGCTGCGCGTGATCGCCGCCAGCGGCTCGCCGCTGCCGGGCGAGCTCGCGACCCGGGTCATGGACGCCTTCGGCGACGTCCTCTACAACCTCTACGGCTCGACGGAGGTCGCCTGGGCGACCGTCGCCACCCCCGAGGACCTGCGCGCGGCGCCGGGCACGGCCGGACGCCCGCCGCGCGGCACGGTCGTGCGCCTCTTCGACGCCGGCGGCCGCGCGGTCGGGCCGGGCGAGACCGGCCGCATCTTCGTCGGCAGCGAGCTCGTGTTCGAGGGCTACACCGGCGGCGGCGGCAAGCCCGACATCGACGGCCTGCTGTCCTCGGGCGACGTCGGCCACTTCGACGAGCACGGGCGCCTGTTCGTCGACGGCCGCGACGACGAGATGATCGTCTCGGGCGGCGAGAACGTCTTTCCGCGCGAGGTCGAGGACGCGATCGCCACGCTCGACGGGGTCGAGGAGGTCGCGGCGGTCGGCGTGCAGGACGCCGAGTTCGGCCAGCGCCTGAGGGCGTTCGTCGTGCTGCGCGCCGGGGCGAAGGTCGGCGAGCAGGACGTCAAGGCGCACGTCAGGGCGAACCTCGCGCGCTTCAAGGTCCCGCGCGACGTCGTCTTCGTCGACGAGCTGCCGCGCAACGCGACCGGCAAGGTGCTCAAGCGCGAGCTGTCAACGCCGTAGCCGGCGGATTCGGCGAGCGCCGCCGGCGGCCGTGCTCGCCGAGCTGTCCGACCCGCGCCGCTAGCCTTGACGGGACGATGGCGCCCCGCACCGACAGCTTCGATCTGGCCCGCCTGCGCCTGACCTCGGGCGAGGGTCGCAGGCTGCAGCTCGAGGTCGCGCTGGACCCGCTGCGCTTCGGCGGCGAGACGTACGCGATCGCGCCCGCGGCGGCCGTGGCGACGGTCGACGTCTCGCGCACGACGCACCACGGCTACGCGCTGCGGCTGCGCTTCGACGCGCGCCTCGACGGGCCCTGCATGCGCTGCCTGGAGCCCGCGCGGCCGGCGATCTCGGTCGACGCGCGCGAGGTCGACCAGCCCGGCGACGTCGAGGAGCTGCACAGCCCGTACGTCGAGGACGAGGTGCTCGACCTGCGCGCGTGGGCGCGCGACGCGCTCGCGCTGGCGCTGCCCGCCCAGCTGCTGTGCCGCGACGAGTGCGCCGGCCTGTGCGCGATCTGCGGCGCCGACCTCAACGTCGCGGGGCCCGAGCACGCCCACGAGCGCGCGCCCGACCCGCGCTGGGCGAAGCTCGGCGAGATCAGGTTCGACTGATCCTGCCGACGCGGATGGCGTGCGCGCGCGGGACTCCGTCGGGCTCGGGCGGAAGCGCCGCCGGCGGCTGCGCGTAGGGCACCGCGGGCGCGGCGCCGCGGGCGATCCGCGCGAGGTCGGCGCGCGCGGCGACGAGCGGGCGCACCATCGGCGCCAGCTCAATGTGCGACGCGTCGTCGAAGAGGTCGCGGTAGCCGCGCGTGTTGCGCGGCTCGAAGTCGACGTCGACGTCGACGTAGCGCGTGACGAACGAGCACGGCGCGATCTCGCGCAGGTCGGTGCGGCGGTAGTCCAGCGGCGTCGCGGCGGGCGTGCCGGCGATCCCCAGCTCGGCGTCCATCGCCTGCAGCGCGCCGTTGAGCCGCTCGGCGTTGCGGGCGTAGGAGGCGGGCACAATCGCCACTGCGGACACGACGCCGCCGTCGTTGTGGACGGCCTCGGCGAGGTCGCCGACGACCACGAACTCGACGTCGTGCAGCGCCAGCGTGCGAAGCGACTCCAGCAGGGCCGGATCGAGCTCGAGGGCACTCATGCGCATACGGTTCGAGCGCGGGCGCGCCAGTCCTTCCCGGATTGCCGCGCCCGAACGCGCCACGAGCTGCGCTACCCTTCCGCAGCCATGGCGGTTCCCAAGCAGAAGCAGTCGCACGCGCGCACGGCGAAGCGCCGCGCGCAGCACAAGATGGCTGCGCCGGTCTACAACGCGTGCCCGCAGTGCCACAGCCCCCGCCGCCCGCACCGGGTCTGCCCGGTCTGCGGCATGTACGCCGGCCGCGAGGTCGTCGCGCCCACCGCGCACGGCCACGAGCACTAGATGGCCAATTCCGCGACCAGCACCGTCATCTGCACGCGTCTCGCGGCGCAGGATCGCCCCGCGTCGAAGGCGGCCGTGCCGCTGGCACTGTCCACCTTCGACCCGCGGCGCCCTGCATCCGCGATACGCGCACGTCTGACGGCACCGGCCGCGGAATCGGCCATCTGAGGATGGCCGGCGCATGCCGGCCCCACGCATCAATGCGCTGATCGCCCGCGCCGACGGCGGGCCGGCGGCGGCGCCGGTGCCCGTCCCGGTCGTCGCGGTCGACGGCAACGGCGCCGACCTCGGCCCCGGCGAGGTCGCCGCGGGCGCGAACCTCGCCGCCGCGCAGGGCGTCCGCGTGCTGCTGTTCGGCCCCGCCGGCGAGCTCGGGGCCGCGGGACCCGGCATCGAGGTCATCGACGCCCCGCAGTCGATCGCCAAGGAGGCCAACCCCGCCGCCGCCGCGCGCGCCAACCCGGAGTCCTCGATCGTCCGCGCCGCCCAGGCCGTCGCCGCCGGCGACGCCGACGCGCTCGTCTCGGGCGGCTCGACCGGCGCCGCGCTCGCCGCGGCGCTGTTCAACATCAAGCGCGACCGCGGCATCCTGCGTCCGGCGCTGGCGGCGCGCCTCCCGGTCCCGGGCGCGCCGGTGACGCTCGTCGACGTTGGCGCCAACACCGAGGTGCGCCCCGAGCACCTCGTCCAGTTCGCCTTCATGGGGGCGGCGCTCGCGCAGGTCGTGCACGGCATCGACAGCCCGCGCGTCGCGCTGCTGTCCGTCGGCGAGGAGGAGACCCGCGGCTCGCCGCTGACGCTCGACGTCCACGCGCGCCTGGCGGCCGCCCGCGGGCTGAACTTCGTCGGCAACCTCGAGGGCCACCAGCTCGTCGAGGGCCGCGCCGACGTCGTCGTGACCGACGGCTTCACGGGCAACGTCGCGCTGAAGGTCATGGAGGGCGTGTCGGACAAGATGATCGCGCTGCTGCGGCAGACCGCGACCTCGTCGACGCGCGCGAAGGCCGGCGGCCTGCTCATGAAGCCCGCGCTGCGCGCGTTTCGCGACGAGATCCACCCCGAGATGGCCGGCGGCGCGTACCTGCTCGGACTGCGCAAGCTCGGCGTCGTCGGCCACGGGCGCTTCACGAGCCGCGGCTTCGCCCAGGCGATCCTGCTCGCCGCGCGCGGCGTGACCGGCGACATCACCGGGCGCACGCACGATGCGCTCGAGCGCGCGGGCGCGCTGCGCAAGCCCGGCGGGACGCTGTCCGAGAGCGGCTCTACCGTGTCCGCCCAATGACCAGAGAGGAGGTCTTCGCGCTGGTGCAGGCGCACCTCGTCGACGAGCTCGACGTCGACCCCGCGCGGATCGACGAGAGCACGAACTTCCGGGTGGACCTCGAGGCCGACTCGCTCGACCTCTACACGCTCGTGCAGGAGCTCGAGGACTCCTACGGCGTGAAGATGACCGACGAGCAGGCGGTGAAGATCGTCACCGTCGGCCAGGCGGTCGACTTCGTCCTGGCGCACGCTGTCGTCCACGAGCCGACCGAGCCCTGAAGCTGCTGGGCGAACTCCTCGAGGAGCTGCCGAAGCACCTGTACCGGCAGGTCTTCACGCACGCGTCCTGGACCGAGCGCCGCAGCGACTCCTACTCGCGGTTGGCCTTCCTCGGCGACTCGGTGCTGAGCCTCGCGGTCACGTCGCACCTGTACCCCCGCCTGGAGGCCGAGCGCTTCGGCGCCGGGCG
>DASZOA010000209.1:0-1754 GCA_035551055.1 Solirubrobacteraceae bacterium | reverse complement strand
CGCGGGCGGCTCGAGCTCGCCGTTGTGGAAGCACGTTCGCCGTCCGGTGTGACAGGCCGGGCCGGCGGGCTCGACGAGCGCCAGCAGGGCGTCCCCGTCGCAGTCCAGTCGCAGCGCGCGCACGGCCTGCGTGTTGCCGCTCGTCGCGCCCTTGTGCCACTGCTCGCGGCGCGAGCGGCTGTAGAGGTGAAGCTCGCCGCTCTCGCGCGTGCGGCGCACCGCCTCGGCGTTGGCGTAGGCGAGCGTCAGCACCTCGCCGGTGCGCCAGTCCTGCACGATCACGGGCACGAGACCCTGCTCGTCGTAGGCGATCTGCATGCGACGAGGAGTCTAGGCGGGCGGGGCGGGCGCGCGGCCGCCCCGCGCGGTCATCGCAGATCTGCCGGTGATTCCCGCGCGCGGCGGGAACCTCTCGGGGGCCGGAGAGCTGCTGTGCGTGCCGCGATCGGGACGAGCCCGTCGCTGCGCGCCGCGACCGTTGCGCTGACGCTCTACGCGGTCGCCACGCGCGTCCCCTTCCTCATGATGTAGCGACGCGCCGCCCGCCGCCGCCGGGTCCCCGGCTACGCGAGCTCGCGCAGAGCCTCGGCGCCCGCGCCTTCGGCGATCAGCGAGCGCGCCGCGACGAGGTCCCGGCGCCGGTCCACGCTGAGCGCGGCCGCGACGCGGCCCGCGTGGACGTAGAAGACGCTGAAGCTGCCCGCCGCCGGGTCGCCGCGGACAATCTCCTCGTCCCACTCGAGCGCCGGGCCGACGTACTCGAGCGTCGTCCAGTCGGCGAGGTCCGACCAGAAGTACGGCACCTCGTCGAACGGGCGGTCGCTTCCGAGCATCGCCCGCGCGACATGGAGACCTTGCGCGATCGCAACCTGCTCGTGCTCGATCCGCAGGCGGCGGCCGTGCATGACGCTGTCGTACTCGCAGATGTCGCCGGCGGCGAAGATCCCGTGGGCGGACGTGCGCAGGCCGCTGTCGCAGGCGACGCCGCCGCTCTCGCCGAGCTCGAGGCCCGCCATGCGGGCCAGCATGACGTCGGGCTGCGCGCCGACGCCGGCGACGACGAGCTCGGCGTCGACGCGCCGCCCGTCCTCGCAGACGACCGCCTCGACACGCCCGTCCTCGCCCTCCCCGACGAGCTCGACGACGTCGGCCTCGGCGGCGATCTCGATCCCGTGCGAGGCGAGCAGGTCGGCAACGAAGGCGCCCGCGACAGGCCCGAAGCTGCGCTCGGTCGGCAGCGCCTCCTGCATGACGATCGTGCAGCGCTTGCCGAGCAGCGTCAGCGACGCGGCGACCTCCGTCGCGATGTAGGAGCCGCCGACGACCGCTACCCGTTCGACCTGCTCGACCTCGGCGCGCAGGGCGTCGGCGTTGCCGAGCACGCGCAGGTAGTGGATGCCCTCGCGCTGACCACCGGCGCAGCGCAGCCGGCGCACCATCGCGCCCGTCGCGACGAGCGCCTGGCCGAAGCCGACGACCTCGCGCCCGAGCTTCGCGGTGCGGCCGTCCGCGTCGAGCTCCATGACCGGGGTACGCGTCAGCAGATCGACGTCGTTGTCGGCGTACCAGGACTCGGGCTGCACGAGCGTCGCCGCGCGCTCCTGGCGTCCCTGCAGGTAGCCCTTGGTGATCGGCGGGCGGTGGTACGGCGGATCCTGCTCGCGCGTGACGAGCGCGACCGAGCCGTCGAAGCCGCCGGCGCGCAGCTCCGCGGCGGCCGCCGCCGACGCGACTCCGCCGCCGATCAGCAGCAC
>DASZOA010000208.1:0-2279 GCA_035551055.1 Solirubrobacteraceae bacterium | reverse complement strand
GGTGGGGGCGGCGCCGCCGCCCCCACCCGCGGCGCCGCCGGCGCCCGCTCCGGCCGCGGCCGCCCTCGCGGGCACGAGCACCTGGCGGCCGTCCTCGAGCTTGGCAGCGAGGTTGACGGCGCCGAGGTCGGCGCGCCCGCGCGCGCCGCCGGCCCGCCTCAACGCGTCGTCGACGCGCGCGCCGGCGGGCAGGCGGTAGACGCCCGGGCGCCGCACCGCGCCCGCCACGTGGACGGTGATCCGGCCGCCGTCGGCGCGCTCGACGCGCACCGCCCGACCGCCGCCCGCGCCCCCGCGCGGCGCCGCGGCGACACCGGCGCCGCTCTCGCCGGGCGCGGGCGAAGGCGAGCGCTGGGAGAGCACGTAGCGCGCGCCGAGCAGGCACACGGCGAGGCCGAGCGCGACGTAGAGCGCCAGCCGCGGGCGGTCGAGGTCGGGCACGGACCGAGGCTAGGCGGCGAGCTGCGCAAGCGGACGCGCGGATCGCAACGATTCACACGCCGCCCGGATACGTCTCGGGCAGCTCGCCGCGCTCCCACTCGCTCGTGCGCTCGAGCGGCTCCACGGCGTGCGTCTCGTCGACGTGGATGACCGCGTCGAACTGCTCGCCCGCGCGCGCATGCAGGTAGTGCGACAGGCGCTCGCTCTCCGGCCGGTAGACGACCCCGATCGCCCGCTCCAGGCCGCCGCCCTCGAGCTCGCCGGCGTCGATCATGAACGCGGGCACGCCCAGCCGGTGGAAGACGTCCTCCCAGCTGCCCGACAGCGCAGGCCGCACGTGCCGGCGCTCGGCGTCGCCGCCCCAGCCCGAGGCCGCCGTTACCGTCCCGGCGTAGGTCGTGAAGCCGACGATCAGGCTCGCCGCCGGGTGGCGCTCGCGCACGAGCTGGCCGAGGTTGAGCTGCCCGGCGTCGGCCATCTCCGTCGCGCGCGCGTCGCCGACGTGCGAGTTGTGCTCCCAGACGACGGCCTTCGCCGCCCCGCCCCGCCGGCGCAGCCGGGCCATGAGCGCCTCGAGCGTCTCGGCCATGTGCCCGTCGCGCAGGTTCCAGCTCTCCTGGCCGGCGCGGAAGACCGCGCGGTAGTGGCGCTCCGCGTCGACGACGAGGCGCGCGTTCTGCTCGGCGTAGAACTGGCGGTCCTCGTCGAGCGGGCCGTCGGCGATCGCGGCGCGCGCGGCCACCCCGCGCATGTCGACGAGCTGCTCGACCGCCGCGGTCTCGCAGGACTCGGCGCCCCGCAGCGCCGTCTCGCGGCCGTAGACCCGCGGGTCGCGCCCGAAGTGGCCGAAGCACGCGTAGCGCTCGCGCGCCCGGCCGGCCGCCTTGGGATCGGCTGCGTCGAGATAGCGGATGACCTCGTCGATCGACGTGTACATCGAGTACAGGTCCAGTCCGTAGAAGCCGACCTTCGGAGTGCCCGCCGGCAGTTCGTCGTTGTGGGCGCGCAGCCAGTCGACGAACTCGACGACGTCGGCGTTGCGCCACATCCATGCCGGGAAGCGGCGAAAGTCCGACAGCGCCTGCTCGGCGGTCGTGTCGTCGCCGGTGCCGCGGACGAAGCAGTTGACGCGGTGGGCATCGGGCCAGTCGGCCTCGACGGCGACGAGGCCGAACCCCTCCTCGGCGATCAGCCGCTTCGTGATCTCGGCGCGCTCGCGGTAGAACTCGTGCGTGCCGTGCGAGGCCTCGCCGAGCAGGACGTAGTCGGCGCCGCGCGCGCGCCGCACCAGCGGGTCGTAGTCGTTCGCGCCGTCGGCCAGCGCCAGCACCGAGGCGGGCGGCTGGCCGGTCGGCGACCGGTCCTCGTGGCCGGGCAGGTCGCGCACGCCGTGAGTGGTTGCCGCGGCGCCTGCACTCCATTCGCGACGGCCCGACCGGCGCGCAGCGCCGGCGCGAGCTCACCCGCCCGGATCGCCGAGCGCGAGCGCGGCCGCCTCGGCGGCGCCGGTCGCCGGCCGCACCCCGTCGATCGCCCACGTACCGATGCCCACGACCGGCTTGCCGGCCTTCAGCGCAAGCGCGATCTCCGACAGCGTGCCGTACTCGCCGGCGATCGCCACGATCGCGTCGGCGCTGCGCACGACGAGGCCGTTGCGCAGCTCGCCCATGCCGCCGGCCACGGCGACCGAGACGAAGGCGTTCGCCGCCGCGCGGTCGTCGCCGGGCAGGATCCCGAGCGTCGTCCCCCCGGCCCCGCGCGCGCCGCGGCAGGCGGCCTCCATGACGCCGCCGAGGCCACCGCTGCCGAGGACCGCGCCGCGCCGCGCGAGCTCGGCG
>DASZOA010000207.1:0-3296 GCA_035551055.1 Solirubrobacteraceae bacterium | reverse complement strand
TGGCGAAGCCGAGCCGCTTGCGGGGTCGGTCGTTGAGCTCGTCGGCGACGGCGTCGAGCTGCGCTTCGCTGACCGTGGCGAAGTCGGTGCCCTTGGGGAAGTACTGGCGCAGCAGGCCGTTGGTGTTCTCGTTCGAGCCGCGCTGCCAGGGCGCATGGGGATCGCAGAAGAAGACGTCGATGTCGGCGTCGATCTGGAGCTGCTTCCAGTCGCGCATCTCCGGTCCCTGGTCCCAGGTGAGCGAGCGCCGCAGCGCCTCGGGCAGCGTCTGGATCTTCGCGGCCAGCGCGGGCGCGACCTGCTCGGCCTTGTAGCCATCGGGCAGGGAGACGAGCAGCGCGTAGCCGCTCGAGCGCTCGACGAGGGTGCCGATCGCGGTGGCGTTGCGCTTTCCGATCAAGAGATCTCCCTCCCAGTGGCCGGGCACCGCGCGGTCGTCTGCCTCGGGTGGGCGCTCTGCGATGTTGACGGGGTCGGGGATGCGGTTCTTTCTCCGGTCGGCCCGCCGGCCGGGCTGGCGCAGCGCCCTGCCGGTGCGCAGGCACTTGGTCAGCTCGCGGCGCAGGCCTCCGCGGGACTGCACGTAGAGCGACTGGTAGATCGCCTCTGGCGACACCCGCATCTGTGGCTGGTCGGGGAACTGACGGCGCAGCCTGCCCGAGATCTGCTCGGGCGAGTAGCGCCGCTCGAGATCGTCCTGCACGCGCTCGCGCAGCGCCAGGTTCGTGGCGAGCTTGGCGGGCTTGGGTCGCGAAGCGCGCTTCCAGGCGAGGGCGTGGGCGGTGGTCGCCCGGTAGGCGCCCTCCCGATCGGCATTGCGGCGCAACTCGCGGCTGACAGTCGAGGGGCTGCGCCCGAGCCGCCGGGCGATTACCCGCACCGAGTCGCCGGCGGCGCGACCCAGGGCGATCTCCTCGCGCTCTGAGAACGACAGGCAGCGCCCCTTCAGGTCGCGGCCGCGGCGCGGGCGGACCCCACCGCAGGCCGCGACCCAGCGGGTACCTTGCTTGCGGTAGGTCCCGGCCTCGGCCGCAGCGTCGGCGATGAACTCGCCGCGCTGCAGCGCGGCCCAGAACGGCTGGGTCGCCTCGGCGACCATCTCGTTGGTGAAGCGGACCATCGAGCCCTCCTGACGTCGCGGGAACGGTCCGCGCGCCGACGAGACCGGTGGCCACGCGGTCGCGCGTCGACCGCCGCTCCGCCTCGCCCTACGGGCTCGCCTCCGCGGCGATCGACGGCGACCGAACCAGGCACATCGGACGGCTCCTCGCGCGTCCGGCTACCGGGACGGTGTTGCGATCACCGCGAGGATCCGAGGAACCCCTTGCGTGCACTTCCCCCTGCAATCGGGTCGCTTTCGAGCCGAAGCAGCCCGAAGGGCGTCCCGTAAGTTCAGCTGCCCGCGCCGCGCGTTCGCGGTCGACTGAAAATGGAGGATGATCTGCGGGTCGCCCGCTGACGTCGCACAGGTCTTGACGCCGGTGAGCTCGTCGTAAGTTTGACGTTGGAGCCTTCGCCGGAGTTCCGGACTGTGGCCACAGAGCACGCTCATCAGACTCGTCTGTTCCGAAGGCTCCTGGCGGACGACGGTCCTGTCGACCGAGCCCAGAAGGAGGGCCAGGATGGAAGTGATCGTCGAGCGCACGGCGGCGCTGGATGTGCACAAGGCGCAGGTGACCGCCTGTGTGCGAGCGCCGGTCGAGGGCTCCGAGCGCGCCGAGGCGTTCGCGGAGTTCGAGACCACGGTCCGTGGTCTCATGACGCTGCGCGACTGGCTTTCCGCTCACCGCGTCACCCTGGTGGCGATGGAGGCCACGGGGGTCTTTTGGAAGCCGGTGTGGGCGGTGCTCGAAGACGATTTCGAGCTGTTGCTTGTCAACGCCCGTCACGTAAAGCAGGTGCCGGGTCGCAAGACCGATGTCTCGGACGCGGCGTGGCTGTGCCAGCTCGCCGAGGCGGGGCTGCTCCGAGCGAGCTTCGTGCCGCCGAAGCCGATCCGCGAGTTGCGCGCGCTGACCCGCTATCGCAAGGCGCAGATCAAGGAGCGCCAGCGCGAGGCGAACCGCCTCCACAAGGCGCTCGAGGACACCGGCATCAAGCTCGACTGCGTCGCCGCCGACATCCTCGGCGCGTCGGGGCGGGCGATGCTCGACGCGCTTTGTGCGGGCACGACCGACCCCGAGGTCCTAGCCGACCTCGCACGCGGCCGCCTCAGGGCAAAGCTGCCAGCACTGCGCGAGGCGCTCGAGGGCCGCTTCGACTCGACCCACGCGCTTCTCATCGGCGCGATCCTCGCCCACCTCGACTTCCTCGACGAGCAGGTCGAGCGCCTGTCGGAGGCGATCGCGGAGCGGCTTCCCCCTTTCGAGGCGGCGGTTGAGCTGTTGCGCTCGGCCGACGGGATCGAGCGGCGCACCGCCGAGAATGTGATCGCCGAGATCGGCACCGACATGAGCCGCTTTCCGAGCGCCGGCCACCTCGCATCCTGGGCAGGCCAGTGCCCGGGCAACGACCAATCCGCCGGCAAGCGCCGCTCGGGCCGCACCCGCAACGGCTCGAAGTGGCTCGACGACACCCTGACGGAGGCCGCGATGGGCGCGATCCGCACCAACGACAGCTACCTGCAGGCGCTCTACCGGCGCAAGAAGCCACAGCTCGGTCACCGCCGGGCGCTCGGGGCCGTCAAGCACTCGCTCATCTGCGCGTGCTGGCACATGCTCTCCACCGGGGAGCTCTACCGAGACCTCGGCGGCGACTACTTCACCCGACGCGACCCCGACCGCCAGGTCCGGCGCCTGGTCGCCCAGCTCGAGCGCCTGGGTCAAGGCGTCACGCTTCAGGAGGCTGCCTGACACGGATTTTCCCATCAGACCCGTCCGGTGACGTGTGCTGATGACGGGGGCTGTGCGGTCGCCTGCGGAGCCCTCTCGCAAACGGTCGCTTCTGGGACGCGGCGGCCGCCTGGCCGTTCTGTACCGTTGAGGCCATCCTGAGCGTTCAAAACCTGTGTCCGCGATCAACGTCTCGGGCGCGGAGCCGTCCGATGTTTCGACGAACCTCGCGACCCAGGGCACGCGGTAAGGTCGCCGAGGATGGCCACGGCAGCGTCCCAGCAACCCCCATCGTCCCCACTTCGGTTGACAACCTCGCGTTGGGGCGGCGCTGCCGGCCCGAGGGCGATCGCGACGAGTGATAAGCCGTCCCGAGCATCGCCGTGTCGTGGGCGGCGCTGTCGATAACCACCCCCTTTGATGGTTCGTGGCGGCGCTGGCAACACTCCCTGTCCGATGCCGGAC
>DASZOA010000206.1:0-2455 GCA_035551055.1 Solirubrobacteraceae bacterium | reverse complement strand
GGTGTGGCGCTTCCTCGTCGCCAGGACCCACGGCGTGGACGCCTCGAAGATCCCGATGATGCCGACCCGCGAGCCGCCGCGCCCCAAAGCGCCGCGACGCACGCGCATCGAGGAGGGCGGACGACTCTCGGGCAGTCAGCGCCCGGGCCCCGTGCGCATCAGCTCGCTGCCGCCGGAGCCCGCGGCTGAGCCGCCGAAGCCGGTCGAACCGTCCCTGGCCGACCAGTCAGCGACGGATGGCCCGGGCAGTTCGCCAGGGGCGGTGCGGGTGCAGACGCCCACGCCCGCCGCGTCTCGGGCGGGTCGCGGCGCGCACGCCTCGCCACTCGAGCCCGTGGCGAACGTCGAGCCGCCGCCGGTCGGCCAGTTTGCGGCAGACATGGGGGACAACTCGCCACTCGAGGCGACGGCAGATGCGCCAGCGCCGGTCGGCGAGCCGCCGCCGGCGCTGCCTCCGCGGCAGCCGGAGCGCCCGCGGCCGCACTCATCGACTTCCGCTCCGGCCACCCCGCGTCCCCTCGCCGCCATGGCTGAGCCAGCGTCGGTCGGTGAGCGGACGCAGGCCACGATGCCGGTAGTCGTGCCGCCTTCGCCCGCAGCCTTGGATGCGCGCACTGACCTGTCGGCCAGCGAGGCGCCGACGCCAGACGTGCCGCCCGCGCCTGCCGGCCCCGGGCAGGTTGATTCGATCGGGCAGCAGGCCCCGCGGCAATCGACGCCGGACGCCCCGCTCGCGCGCCGTTCGTCCTCGCAGGCATCGCCCGCGTCGGCGCCCACCGCGATCTCGCCTTCGGTACCGATCGCCGGTTCCGTGCCCTCGCCGGGTGCCGTCTCTCCGCTCACGACTGCTGATCCCGGCCCGACGGCGCCCGCTCCGTACCCCTCCGAGTCGTCGTCTCCGCCGCCGCCGGTCGCGCCTGCTCCACGCCCGACCACCCCGCCCGCTGTCGCTGCACCGATCGCGCCGCCCGCTTCCGCGGCGTCTGCGCCTGTGCTCGCTTCCTCGGCGCCGGTGGCGGCGCCTGCTGCCGGACCGGTCGCGGCGTCTGCGCCTGCGTCCGCTTCCTCGGCGCCGGTGGCGGCGCCTGCTGCGGGACCGGCCGCGGCGTCTGCGCCTGCGCCCGCTTCCTCCGCGCCGGTCGCGGCGCCTGCTTCCGCTCCGCCCGCCGCATCTGCGTCTCCGCCGGCTGCGCCCGCTTCCTCCGCGCCGGTTGTCGCGCGTGCCTCCGCGCCCGCCGCCGCATCTGCGCCTGCGCCCGCTTCCGCCGCGCGGGTGGGGCCGCCTGCTGCCGAGCCGTCCGGGGAATCCGCGCCTCCGCCGCCTCCGGCTGCTTCCTCCGCGCCGGTCGCGGCGCATGCTGCCGGACCGGCCGCGGCGTCTGCGCCTGCGCCCGCTTCGTCTGTGCCGGTGGGGCCGCCTGCTGCCGAGCCGTCCGGGGAATCTGCGCCTCCGCCGCCTCCGGCTGCTTCCTCCGCGCCGGTCGCGGCGCCTGCTGCCGGACCGGCCGCGGCGTCTGCGCCTGCGCCCGCTTCCTCCGCGCCGGTCGCGGCGCCTGCTGCCGGACCGGCCGCCGCATCTTCGTCTCCGCCGGCTGCGCCCGCTTCCTCCGCGCCGGTCGGGGCGCCTGCTTCCGCGCCGGCCGCCGCATCTTCGTCTCCGCCGGCTGCGCCCGCTTCCTCCGCGCCGGTCGTCGCGGCTGTCTCCGCTCCGCCCGCATCTGCGTCTCCGCCGGCTGCGCCCGCTTCCTCCCCGCCGCTCGTCCCGCCTTCCGCGCCGGTCGACCCGGCACCCGCGATCGCCGCGGCGCCGGCTCCGGCCGCAACCGGCCACGCGTCGAGCGACGCCTCAGCGCCGGCACTCGAACCGATTCGTGAAGCGACGGGCAGTGGACCCGCGCCCGCCGCTTCCGCCTCGCCGATCGACCCCACCACGGCGCCGGCCCCGACGGTCATCGCCGCTGCATCCCCGGTGGCCGCGGCCGCCGGCGGCGCTGCCGCGCGGGACGAGCCGCCTGGCGCGCATCGAGCAGACACCGTGGCAGTGCAGCAGCTCGCGCCTGCGTCTGCCGCGGCGACGAAGACGACGCAGGTGCCGGCGGTCTCATCCGCCCCCGCGGTCGTCGCGCCCGCCGAGCCCGTCGGGGCACAGACGCAAGCGGCGCACGAGGGCGCGTCGGCCGGTGGCTCGACGAGCGCCGCGGTCCGATCTGTGGACGCGCGCGCTCCCGCTGGCACGACGGCTGGGACCGCCGCTGTCGGCGCGTCGCCTCGGCACGTTGCGTCGGTGCCCGCCGGGTCGATGCCAGCGGCGCACGCGATCCCCAACGCGCCGGGCGCAGCCTCCCTGCACGGCTCGCGCGAGGCGATCGGGCTCGTCGGCGAAGCGGCACAGGCCTCGCCGCCCCAGCACGAGGTCGGCTCGCCGTCACGCCCACCGAGCCCCGGCGGCGAGGCC
>DASZOA010000205.1:0-4098 GCA_035551055.1 Solirubrobacteraceae bacterium | reverse complement strand
GCGCGCTCGTCGGTGGCGACGTCGGGTGGGAGGGAGAGTCGCCGGCGGTAGAGCATCTGCGTGAGGCCGTCGAGTTGATCGAGGACCCGCGCCAGCGAGCCGAGGCGGCGCTGCTGCTCGGCGACGCGCTGTGGGCGCGCGACCGCTTCCGCGAGGCCGCCGACGCCTTCGACGCCGCGGTGCAGGACGTCCGTGGGCGCGACCGGGAGCTCGAGCTGCGGCTCGAGGGTCACGTCGCCGCCGCGGCACGGCTGACGCTGTCTGCATGGCCTCTCGTGGCGGGACGACTCGATCGATTTCTCGAGGTCAAAGGCGCGACCCCGGCGGAGCGTCTCGTCGCAGGGGTTTTGGCGGTGGACAAGGCGCTGTCGGGCGAGCGGCCGGAGGTGGCGGCTGAGCTCGCGGAGCGAGCCGTCGCGGGTGGGCGTCTGCCAAGTGACCGGGCCGGAGCCCATACGGCGGTCTTCGCCGCCAACGCGTTGCTGTGGACGGACCGGCTGGATCGGGCCGACCAGCTGCTCGAGCAGCTCGAGACCGAGGCTCGCACCCGGGGCGCTGTCCGCTCGCTCGCGATCGCCTCGTGTTGGAGGTCGTCGATCGCTTACCGGCGCGGGCGGCTCGCAGATGCGGAGACCGAGGCCCGCACGTCGCTCGAGGTGGCGGCCGCCCGCGGGTGGGGCGGCATGCCCGCCACCTGGGCCTTCCTCGTCGACGCCCTGATGGGCCAGGGCGACCTGACAGCCGCGAGCGAGGTGGTCGAACGGAGCGGGCTAGGCGGCCAGATCGGCGACTACGGCGCGTGGAGCTTCTTCCTGCACAGCCGGGGCCGCCTGCGGCTGGCTGCGGGGGATGTGAGGTCCGCGATCGCCGATCTGCGGGCCTGCGGGACGCGCATGGGGCAGTGGGGTGCGAGCAACCCCTCCGTGATCCCGTGGCGATCCAGCCTGGCCGAGGCGCTGGACGCCGCCGGTGAGCGGGACGAGGCGCTCCGGCTCACCACCGACGAAGTGACGGCCGCGCGCCGCGTCGGACTGCGGTGCGCACTCGGGATCGCCTTGTCCGCTGAAGGGAGGTTGACCCCCGGTGAGCGCGGTATCCGCCTGCTGAACGAGGCGGTCGCGGTGCTCGAGGCGACTCCGGCGCGGCTCGAGCTCGCGCGCGCGCTATGTGATCTGGGCCTGGCGCTTTGGGGCCAGGATCGGCGCGCCGCCGCGCGCGAGCCGCTGCGCCGCAGCATGGTGCTCGCGCATCGCTGCGGTGCGGCAGCGCTCGCCGAACGCGCACGGGGCGAGCTGGTGGCCGCGGGCTGGCGTCCGGACCCGCTGCGTTCGAGTCCCCTCGACGCGCTCAGCGCCACCGAGCGTCGAGTGGCCGAACTCGTGTCGAAGGGGCTCTCCGACCGCGACATCGCTCAGTCACTCTTCGTCACCGAGCAGACCGTCGCCGAGCGCGTTGCCGGCGCTCTGGAGAAGTTCCATGCCGGCTCGCGCGAAGAGCTGGCGGCACGCTACGCAAGCGGAGCAAGAAGCGACGAGGGCGCGCCGACCGCCTACCCGGCGGGGCTGACCGCACGCGAGGTCGAGGTGCTCAGACTCGTCGCCAAGGGTTTCTCCAATCCCCAGGTCGCGGCGGAGCTGGTGCTCAGTCCCCGAACGGTGCATGCGCACCTGCGCTCGGTCTACCGCAAGCTCGACGTGCACTCGCGCGCCGCAGCCGCACGCTCCGCGGCCGAGCTCGGCCTCACTTAGGCAAGCGCGGATAGGCACGTTTGCCGATGCCTGCGCGCGGCGGCGCTGCGAGTGTCCGCGAAGGCGAGAACCGGGAGCCCAGGAGGAACCATGCAGACATTGGCTGGCAGGCAGGAACCGCAGACCATCACCGTGCGGCCGATGCGGGAGGCCGACCTGGCGTCCGCGGACCACATCATGCGCGTCGCGTTCGGAACCTACCTCGGCGTGCCCGACCCGGTCACCGTGTTCGGCGACGCCGACTACGTGAGACCGCGCTTCCTGGCGGCGCCCGACTGTGCCTGGACGGCCGAGGTCGACGGCGAGGTGGTGGGCTCTAACCTCGCGACGCGCTGGGGGTCGTTCGCGTTCTTCGGGCCGCTTACCGTGCGCGCCGACCTCCAGGACCGCGGCATCGGAAGCCGGCTGATGGAGCCGGTGGTCGAGGCCTTCGAGAGCTGGGGTCTGCGCCAGAGCGGCCTCTTCACCTTCCCCCACAGCGCCAAGCACATCGGTCTCTACCAGAAGCACGGCTTCTGGCCGCGCTTCCTCAACCCGGTGATGTCGAAGCCGGTCGGTGACGCCTGCGCCGACTACACGACGTACTCCGAGGTACCCGACGCCCGGCGGCCCACCATCCTTCAAGCCGTCCGCGGCCTCACGGACGCCGTCTTCGCCGGCCTGGACCTCGAGCGCGAGATCCACGCGGTCGACTCCCAGGCGCTCGGCGACACGATCCTCCTTCATGACCGCGCCGAGCTGGTCGGACTCGCCGTCTGCCACTGCGGGAGCGGCACGGAGGCCGGCAGCGGTGCCTGCTTCGTGAAATTCGGGGCCGCGCGCCCGGGCGCTGAGGCGCCGGCGCGTTTCGAGCGGCTCCTGGACGCCTGCGAGTGCCTGGCGGCCGAGGCCGGCTTGGAGCGCATCGTGGCGGGCGTCAATACCGGCCGGCTGGACGCCTACCGGCGGATGCTCGCCCGCGGCTTCCGCGCCGACGTGCTGGTGGGCCTCGCCATGCGCGCCCGGCCTGACGGGCCCGACTACGACGGCCCGGACAACTACGTCATCGACGACCTGCGTTAAGGAGCAAGATGAGCATCACCGAAACCACAACGGCCCCGAGCGGCCCACCGCCCGTGGCAACCACGCACGACCACCACGGTGTGATCGTGAACAGCATCGAACGGCCGGAGGCGGAACTCGTGGCGAGCTGCCGCGCCCTCTACACCGGCCTGCTACTCGAGGAGTAGGCGAGGGAGCGAGGGCGTACGCGTCGGCGGGTTTGAGGATGTGCATGTCGTCGTCGAGGTCGAGGCGCTCTATGGCGATGACGACCCCGCGAGCGTCGCTCATCGTCGCGTCGCTCACGTCGCTCGACTCTCCCGCTGGGTAGCGCTGCCGGACGCCGCGCGCCTCGGTCGTGCCGACCCGGGGGGCCAACTTCCCGGCGCGTGGCTCTTCATAGGTGAGGAGCATGGCGTCCATCACCGACAGCTACGCCGCGCAGATCGTGCGATTCCCGGCACGCGCCGATTTCGACCCGGAGCTGACGAAGCGCGACCTCGCGCGTATGTGGCGCTGCTCCACGAAGACGATCGAGCGATACGTGGACCCGTCCTACACGCGGCCGCGCGGAGTACGGCCGCTGCCCTCGTTCACGACGCCGCTGGGCAGGCGTAGATTCCGACTCTCTGAAGTCGAGGCGTGGCGAGCCGAGAGGAGAACGAGCTGATGGCGATCGTCGAGCGCGGAGAGGCCTTCTACGTGAAGGTGCACCGCGGTCGCGGGCGCTACGAGCACGTCGGCACGTTCCGCTGAGGGGCGGATGCGGTGCTTTGTCGGTCGGCGGCGGCGGGGCGGCCCGATGGGCTGGGCGGCGCGGGCGAGGTCGAGGAGATGGGCGCGTTCGGCGTCGTCGAGTCGCAGGGCGCGGGCGAGCGCTTCGAGGACGCTGTCAGAAGCGCCGGCGAGGTCGCCGCGTTCCAGGCGGGTGTAGTACGGGACGCTTACGCCGGCCAGGACCGCGACGTCCTCGCGTCGCAGGCCGGGGACGCGGCGGGTGCCGTAGTCGGGCAGGCCGACGTCAGCGGCCTTGAGCTGCTGGCTGATCACCGGCGCCGCCGGGGCATGGCCGTTGACTTCGCCCGGGCTGGCCGACGACGAGACCGGCAGCCCGGTCACATGGGGCGAACACGTCACCGACGAGCAGTACGCGGCGGCGCCGCCGATCGGCGGCTAACGCATGAAGGCGCTATTGCCGTGGCGAGCAACGCGTCCGAGGTCGCGCACAACAAGCACCATCAACCCGAGGACGACCGCAACGACAGCACGCGACCGCGTGCCCCCGCCCCGCTACCTCATCCTCACCTCC
>DASZOA010000204.1:0-1578 GCA_035551055.1 Solirubrobacteraceae bacterium | reverse complement strand
GGGGCGATGGGAGGTCATGCTGCCGGAGGCGGAGCAGGCCGCGGTCGTCACGGTCGCGGCGATCGCGCGCGACGGCCGCGTCGTGGCCCGCGACGAGTGCATCGTCGCTGCTCCCGAGCCGCCGCGGGGCCTGCGCCGTTGGTTGCGGCGGCAACCGGCGGGCACGGCGCGGCGCGCGCACGGTCGCGGCAGCGTCATCTACGGGCCCGGCAGCGTCCGCTGAGCGTTCACTCATGCGACACCGCTTGGCGGAGCAGTCGCCGGCAAACCTTGACATGATTGTGGTAAGGTTGTGCTCGGATGGACGCCCTGACGATCCAGGAGGCGGCGCAGACGACCGGCTGGTCGCCGCGCATGCTGCGCTACATCGAGCGCGCCGGGCTCATCGAGCCGCAGCGCTCGGAGTCGGGCTACCGGCTGTACGGGCCGGGGGAGCTGCAGCGCCTGCGGACGCTGCGCGAGCTCGTCGCGCGCTTTGACGTCGGGCTCGGCGAGATCGGCTTCGCGATGCGGCTGCGCCGCGACGAGGAGCTCGCCGGGGCGGTGGACGCCTGGCTCGAGGCTGAGCCCACGCGTCCGGAAGACGTTCCGCCGGCCGAATGGCTGCGCTGGGAGCAGGACAAGCACACGAAGCTGCTGGCCCTGGCCGCAGCCACACCGGCGACTTCGCACGCCGCCTGACCGAGGAGACGCACACGACATGCATCCGCCTACCGCAGCCGTCGACGCCAAGCTCGACTACAAGGTCGCCGACATCACGCTCGCCGACTACGGCCGCAAGGAGATCGAGCTCGCCGAGCACGAGATGCCGGGCCTCATGCAGACGCGCGCGGAGTACGCCGACGCCCAGCCGCTGAAGGGCGCGCGGATCACCGGCTCGCTGCACATGACGATCCAGACGGCCGTGCTGATCGAGACGCTGACCGCGCTCGGCGCCGAGGTGCGCTGGTGCAGCTGCAACATCTTCTCCACGCAGGACCACGCGGCCGCGGCGGCCGTCGTCGGGCCCAACGGGACGCCCGACGACCCTCAGGGCGCGGCGATCTTCGCGTGGAAGGGCGAGACCCTCGACGAGTACTGGTGGTGTGCCGCGCAGGCGCTCAGCTGGCCGGACCACGACGGACCGAACCTCATCCTCGACGACGGCGGCGACGCGACGCTGCTCGTCCACAGGGGCGTCGAGTACGAGGCCGCGGGCCGCGTGCCCGATCCGTCGACGGCGGAGTCGGCCGAGTTCGTCGCCTTCCTGAAGGTCCTCAACCGCTCGCTCGAGGAGGACGGCCAGCGCTTCACGCGGACGGCCGGCGCGATCATGGGCGTCTCGGAGGAGACGACCACCGGGGTCAACCGCCTGTACCAGATGGCCAAGCAGGGCACGCTGCTGTTCCCGGCGATCAACGTCAACGACTCCGTCACGAAGTCGAAGTTCGACAACCTCTATGGCTGCCGGCACTCTCTCGTGGACGGCATCTTCCGCGCGACCGACGTCATGCTCGCCGGCAAGGTCGCCGTCGTCTGCGGCTACGGCGACGTCGGCAAGGGCTCGGCGGCCTCGCTGCGCGCGCAGGCCTGTCGCGT
>DASZOA010000203.1:0-5109 GCA_035551055.1 Solirubrobacteraceae bacterium | reverse complement strand
CCCCCCGGGGCCGCGGCGCCCGCCGCGCCGCGCTCAGCGCGGCGGCGCCGGCAGACCGGCCCGCACGAGCCCGACGATCGCCGCCGCGGTCGCCGGGCGCAGGTCTGAGAACGTCCAGCGCCGGCCGCCGTAGCGCGGCTGGACGCGCAGGCGCGCGCGCGAGCGGCGCGGCCAGGCGAGCTGCTGCTCGGCGCGCTCGGTGTCGCGGAAGCGCAGCGAGCGCACGCGGTTGGCGACCGCGTCGTCGAGCAGCCACAGCAGGCGGCGGTCGGTGACCGCGAGCAGCGTGCTCGGGCTCGCCCAGGTCGCCGCCGGGGTGACGAGCGCGACCTGCTCGTCGGACTCGAGCGCGGCGAGCAGCTCGCGCCCGAGCGCGCGGCGCATCGCCTCGGGCAGCCAGTGTCCCGGCCCGCGCCCGGCGGCGCCGGCGCGACCGCCGACCGGCGCGACCGGCCGCCCAGCGCGCGGGCGCTGCGCCGCGCGCAGCAGCTCGTAGGCGACGTTGAGCTCGATCATCCGCGCCGCGCCCTCCTCGCCGGCGCGATCGGGGTGCCAGCGCTTGGCGAGCTCGCGGTAGGCGCGCGCGGCCTCGTCGAGCGAGGCCTCGGCATCCAGCCCGAGCACGGCGTGGGCGTCCACGCGCGTATTGAAGCGAGCCGCGTGCGAGATGCACCGGCGCCGCCGGTCGGCGTGTGCTAGACAGCGCGAGCCGCATGCCCGCGACCCCGGCCGATAGCCCGCCGCCGCCGACCGTCGAGGAGGTCCGGCGGATCGCCGCGATCGCCAACCCGGTCGTGCGCAACCTGGAGATCACGCACTGTTACGGGCGCCTGTCGGCGGCGATGGCGCAGCGCACGGGCCGCTGCGCGAACTGGTGCACGTTCGCCACCTGGGCGTCGCGCCAGGCGGGCCGCACGATCCGCGGGGAGGACCTGATCGAGACGCTGCGCGAGCGGCTGCACCAGGGGCCGCAGTTCCTGCACCCGCTCGCATCGCTCGGGCGCGCGCTGCTGCGCCGCGGGCTGTTCGACCCGCAGTCGAGGATCGGCCGCCTGACGGCGCAGCTGCACACGCCGTTCGACGCCTTCGAGCGCACGAGCGACGCCGTCGCACGCGGCAACCGCAAGGTCTTCGCCGAGATCGGCCTCGAGTTCGCGCGCTACCTGCGCGAGGTGCCGCCCGGGGCGCGCGCCGACTCGCGCGAGCTGCGGGCGTTTCTCGGGGCGCTGCGGCCGGGCGAGCCGCCCGACGGGCAGCGCTACCTCGTCCAGGCGTTCACGCGCTACGCGGGCGCCGCGGCGCAGACCGACGAGCGCGCCCGCGCCCAGCTCATCCTGCTCGCGAACCTCGAGATCGGCATGCACGAGCAGACGCGCCTGCAGCCCGAGATCCGCGAGTCGCTCGACGCGCCGTACGACGTCGGCCGCGACCTCGAGCGGCGGCTGGTCCTGGCGCTCGTGCCGCGCTGGCGGCGCGGCGTGCCGCGCGCGCTCGCCCGTCCCGTCGGTGCGCGGGGGCGGCGCGCGCAGCGCGCCGTCGCCGACATGGTGCGCGAGGTCATCACGCGTTCGCTCATGGTCATGTCGCTGCCCGGACGGCTGCTGTACCTCGGCGAGCACATGGACGAGCCGTTTCCGCCGGTGCTGGCCGAGCTCACCGATCCCGAGCTCAGCGAGCTGTTCGAGCGGCTGGGGACGGGCGCGCTCGCGCCGGGCGGCACCGGCGCGCGCGACTGGTCCGAGCTCGACCAGCGGATGCGCTACATCGCGCACCTCTTCCGCGCCTTCCACCTGCGCCAGGAGCTGCTCGCGCCGCCGTTCACCGTCGAGCAGGTGCGCTCGTTCACCGCCGGGACGGTGCCCGACGGCGTCCTGTAGGCCGAGTGCCCTCCGCGGACGGCGGGCCGCTCTATCCTGGCCTCGTGGCCGCAACGCCGACAGCCGACGGGGTCCCGCAGCGCCTGGCCGCGATCCGCGCGCAGATGTCCCTGCTCGCGGACTACCTTTGACCCCGCGTCACTGAGCGAGCGCACGGCCGCGCTCGAGGAGCAGATGTCCGCCGCCGGCTTCTGGGATGACCAGGAGACCGCCGCGAAGGTGAGCGCCGAGCATGCGCGCGCGACGCGGCGGCTGGACGAGTATCGCGCGCTGGAGGCCGACGTCGAGGACCTCGAGTCGCTCGCCGAGCTGGCCGAGGAGGACGAGGAGATCGCCGGCGAGCTCGAGGAGCAGCTCGCGCCCATCGAGGCGCGCCTCGCGGCGCTCGAGGAGCAGCGGCTGTTCGCGGGTCGCTACGACGCGGGCGATGCGCTCGTCACGATCAACGCCGGTGCCGGCGGGACCGACGCCCAGGACTGGGCCGAGATGGTCCTGCGGATGGAGATGCGCTGGGCCGAGCGGCGCGGCTTCAAGGTCGAGCTGCTGGAGGTCAGCCCCGGGGAGGAGGCGGGCATCAAGTCGGCGACGTTCCGCGTCACCGGCGAGAACGCCTACGGCCTGTACGGCGCCGAGAAGGGCGTGCACCGGCTCGTGCGGCTGTCGCCGTTCGACTCCGCCAACCGCCGCCAGACGTCGTTCGCGAGCGTCGAGGTCGTGCCGGTGATCGAGGACGCGGCCGAGGTCGAGCTCGAGCCCGAGGACCTGCAGGTCGACACCTACCGCGCGTCGGGGGCGGGCGGGCAGCACGTCAACAAGACCGACTCGGCCGTGCGGATCACCCACCGGCCGACGGGGATCGTCGTGCAGTGCCAGAACGAGCGCTCGCAGGGCCAGAACCGCGAGACGGCGCTGAAGATGCTGCGCTCCAAGCTCGTCGAGCGCGAGGAGCAGAGGCGCAGGGAGGAGCTCGCGCGCGAGAAGGGCGAGGCGCTGGACGTCAACTTCGGCTCGCAGATCCGCTCCTACGTCCTGCACCCGTACACGATGGTCAAGGACCACCGCACCGACCACGAGATGGGCGACGTCAACCGCGTGCTCGAGGGCGACCTCGACGGCTTCGCGCGGGCGTACCTGCTGCGCAGCGCCGCGCGCGGTTGAGCCTGCCGCCGCGGGGTAGGACCCGGACCGATGAGCACCGTCACGCAGATCACGGTCGTCTCCGCGCCTGCGGACGGCGGCGGCGAGGCAGCGCAGCCGCTTCGCGTCCAGCTTGCGCCGAGCAGCGACGGACGCCGGGCGATGACGCTCGTGTCGTGGGTCGACCGCTTCGAGGATCGCGTCCCGGCTCGGCGCGACGCGCAGGCCCCCGACGGGGTCGGTTGAGCTACACGGTCGTCAACCTCAAGGAGGTCGAGGATCTCGCGCCGAGGTTCGGACTGGCGCCGAACGTCGAGTCGCGGTTCGCCAAGGGGGCTCTGCAGCTCGAGAACTTCGGGCTGAGCTACTTCCGCCTCGCGCCGGGCTTCCGCGAGCCGTTCGGTCACCGCCATCGCGAGCAGGAGGAGGTCTACGTCGTCGTCAGCGGCAGCGCGCGGATGAAGGTCGAGGACGAGATCGTCGAGCTGAGCGCGTGGGACGCGATCCGCGTGCCGGCACACGCCGCACGCTGCCCGGAGGCCGGCCCCAACGGCGCCGAGCTGATCGTCGTAGGCGCGCCGCTGACGGACCGCTCCGACACCGAGCTGCTGCAGGACTGGTGGACCGAGTAGGCCCGGTGCCGGCGTCGAGCTCCGGCAATCCCGTCAGCGGCGCGCGGCGGCCGACTCCGCGCGCGCCGCGGCGAGCGCGAGCGGCTCGGCGCCGATCAGCCGCTCGAACGGGCCGACCGCCAGCCACAGCGCGCGCAGGCGCATCGCCGCGACCCGGTCGGTCGGGCCGACGCGGGCCTCGCTGTGCAGCGTCGCCCGCCCGTTGCCGTCGTCGGTCACCCAGTGCGCGAACAGCACGCGGACCGTCCGCGGGGCGTTCCAGGCCACGAAGTCCTCGGGCCCGGTCAGCCGTGCGTAGTCGCGCTGCAGCGTCCAGATGCGCCCGCACAGACCGGAGATCGAGTGGTGGCCGCCCTCGTCGAGGACGGTGAACGGGTCCTCGGCGAGCAGACGCATGAACGACTGGTCGGCCGGCACGCCGGGGATCCGCCAGCGCACGAGCCGGCCGATCGTGCGGGTGTCGTTCAGCCGCAGCCCGCGCGCGGCCGCCCACAGCGCGTCGGGATCGGCGGCCGCGGCGCGGCGATGGCGCGTGACGATCGCGGGATCGGGCAGCCAGGCGTCGAGGTCCAGCGCGGCAGCGGTCGCGGAGTCGGTCATCGTGCTCGTGTTCCCCCGTATCCTGCGCGGTTCTCGTGGGTCTCGGATCACAGACGCTCGAGCAGCTCGTCCGGCGCGCGCTCGACGAGGACGTCGGCGACGGCGACGTCACGAGCGAGGCGACCGTGCCGGCGCGCACGCGCGCCGTCGCGACGATCACGCAGAAGGCGCCGGGCGTCGTCTACGGCATGGAGGCGGCCGAGGTGGCGTTCCTTTCGCTCGATCCCGGCGTCGGGCTCGAGCGGCTCGGACCCGAGGGCGAGTGGCGCGAGCCGCCGGCGCCGGTGCTGCGCGCGACCGGCGACGCGCGCGCGCTGCTCGCCGCCGAGCGCACGGCGCTGAACTTCCTGCAGCGCCTGTCGGGGATCGCGACGCTGACGGCACGCTGTGTGCGCGCCGTCGCAGGCACCGGGGTGGCGATCCTCGACACCCGCAAGACGACGCCGGGCCTGCGCGCGCTCGAGAAGGCGGCGGTCCGCGCCGGCGGCGGGCGCAACCACCGCGCCGGGTTGTACGACATGGTGCTCATCAAGGAGAACCACGCCGCGCTCGCCGGCGGGGTCGGCGCCGCCGTGCGCGCCGCCGCGGCGGCCTACCCCGACCTGCCGCTCGAGGTCGAGTGCGCGTCCCGGAGCGAGGTCGAGGAGGCGCTCGCGGCCGGCGCCACGAGGATCCTGCTCGACAACATGCGACCCGACGAGCTGCGCGCCGTCGTCGCCCACGTCGCGGGCCGCGCGCGCCTCGAGGCGCGCGGCGGCATCGCCATCGACACCCTGCGGGAACACGCGGAGACGGGCGTAGACTGGATCTCGATCGGAGCGCTCACGCACTCCGCCCCCGCCCTCGACCTCTCGCTGCTCCTG
>DASZOA010000202.1:0-6909 GCA_035551055.1 Solirubrobacteraceae bacterium | reverse complement strand
AAGAGGAACTGGCCGACGAACTCGCCGCCGTACGGGTACGGCGGGCGCAGGGCGGAGACGATCGTCCTGCCGGTGAGGATGATCATGTCCCCGACCTCTTCGAGCAGGCTCTTCGGCGGAAGGAACGCTCGATCGGCGACGTTGCGAACCATGCCCTTGCTCTCCTCGCTGCTCCCGGACGTCGGCGCTCCTCCGAGGCGCCGCGCAGCCAGCCTAGGTGAACGGGGGGCGCGCCGCCAGTCGTGCGCAGGCGTCGCAGCGCTCGCCGCGGCGCTCGTGCTCGCCGGCTGCGGGGGGCAGCAGCGCCGCGACGCCGACGTGCCCGGCGCGACGTACACCGTCGCCGTCGAGCGCGCGTCGTTTCCGCGCGAGCAGCGCCTCGCGCAGCGCAACGTGCTCGTCATGAGCGTGCGCAACGCGGGCCGGCGGGCGATCCCGAACCTCGCGGTCACCGTGCGCGGCTTCACGACCCGCTCTGGAGGGTCGCGTCAGGCGGACCTCGGCCGCGACCTGTGGATCATCGATCGCGGGCCGCAGCGCGCGCGGACCGCGGCGGAGGACACGTGGACGGCGGGGCGCCTGGAGCCCGATGCGACGGCGACGCTGCGGTGGGACGTCACCCCGGTCGTCGCGGGCCGCCACCGGCTGACATACGCGGTCGCGCCGGCGCTGACGGGGCCCGCCCGCGCAGAGCTCGCGACCGGCGGCGAGGCGCGCGGCTCGCTGACCGTGCGGGTGTCGGACGAGCCGGCGCGGTCGCGCGTCGACCCCGCCAGCGGCGAGGTGCGCCGTCAGGAGTAGGCGGTCTCGCGCCGCACAGGCGGCAGCGCGCGCCCGCGCTCAACGCGGGAGGCGCGGCGCGATGATGCGGTAGGCCTTCAGCCCCAGACCCAGCCGCTCGCGGTCCTCCGACTGCATCGGGTCCAGCCCGGTGAGGTCGCGCACGCGCTCCAGGCGGTAGGCGACCGTGTGGCGGTGGGCGTGGATCGCCGCCGCCGTCGCGCTCATCTGGCAGTTCGCGGCCAGATAGGCCTCGAGCGTGCCGACGAGGTCGCTGCGGTACTGGCCGTCGTAGCGCACGATCGGCGCGACGGTGTCCTCGTAGAAGGAGCGCACCTCCTCGGGGTGCGAGGCGAGCACCCGGAACAGCAGCCGGTACGTACCCTGGTTGATGTCCTCGGCGATCGGCTCGCCCGACACCGTCAGGACGTCGAGCACGAGCTCGGCCTCCTGCACCGCGCGGCCGAGCTCGCCGGGCTCGCCGTAGAACGACGACAGGCCGACCGTGCCGTGGCGCTGCAGCCTCGCCGCCAGCCGCGCGGCGGCGGCGAGCGTCTTGTCGGCCGCGTCCTGCCCGGCGGCCGGCAGCAGCGCGTAGACGCGCCCGGCGCTCGAGCCGCCCTCCATGTGCTGCGCCAGCGCGCCCGGGACGTCCTCGACGATCGTCGCGACGACGTGGCGCGGACGGTCGGTGTCGAGCTGCGCGCACAGCGCGACCGCGCCGTGGGCGAGGTCGCAGCCCAGCCGTGCGGCGCGCCGCACGAGCTCGTCGCGCGGCAGCTCGGCGCCGGCGCGCAGGTCGTCCAGGAACGATCCGCGCAGGTTCTGCTCGACCTCGTCGCGCGCCTCCTCGACGGCGACCTCGGTCAGCGACGCGACCGCCGCGAGATGCAGGTACTCGGCCGCCTCGCCGGCCGCCGCGGCCGGGGCGTCGAGCAGCAGCACGCAGCCGACGGTCTCGTCGCCCGAGGCGATCGGGACCTCAGCGGCCAGCCCGCGCGGGGCGTTCGAGGGGCGGTCGGCGACGCGGTCGGCGACGTGGCGGCGCAGCTCGGGCAGGCGATCGGCGACCGGCGTGCCGTGCGGCGCCAGGACCGCGGCTCCCAGCCGCGGCACGACGATCGCCACCGAGCCGCCGACGGCCTCCGCGGCCAGCTCCGCGACGCGCTCCAGGCCGTCGCCGGACAGCACCGCGTCCACCATCCGCAGATGCAGCCCCCTCAGCCGCTCGACGAGGGTGGCCGCCGTCGGTGCGGCCACCCTCACCGCCGCCTAGCCTGCGGCGGCGGCTGCCGCGTCTGGGTGCGCCTGCAGCGTCTCCTCACCGGACTCCCCAGTGCGGATGCGATAGGCCTCCTCGACCGGGACGACGAAGACCTTCCCGTCGCCGACGGCCCCGGTGCGCCCGTGCTTGAGGATCGTGTCGACGATCGTCTGCTGGTCCTTGGAGGCGACGACGCACTCGATCTTCACCTTCGGGCGCAGGTAGTTGGTCAGCTCCGCGCCGCGATAGCGCTCCGTGATCCCCTTCTGCCGGCCCGAGCCCTTGACCTCGCTGATCGACAGCGAGGGGAACCCGAGCGACAGAAGCTCGGTCCGGATCGGCTCGAAGGCCTCGTGGCGGACGTATGCGATCACCATCTTCATGCGGGGCTCTCCTTGGTGGACATCGCCGGGACGGGTGCCGGCGCGACGGTCGTCGCCGGGCCGCCGCCGTAGCCGATGAGCTCGGCCGGCGGGATGAACTGCTCGGGGTAGCCGTACATGCCGTGCTCGGAGATGTCCAGCCCGGCATCCTCGTCCTCGGCGCTCACCCGCAGTCCGATCGTCGCCTTGATCGCGCCCAGCGTGGCGAACGACAGCGCGAACACCGTGATGAACGTCAGCCCGACGGCCGCCGCCTGCACCCCCAGCTGGCCGAGTCCGGCGCCGTAGACGAGGCCGGGCTCGCCGATGCCGACGGCCTCGACGAGACGCGGCGAGGCGAACACCCCGCAGGCCAGCGTGCCCCAGATGCCCGCCACGCCGTGCGCCGACAGCGCGCCGACAGGGTCGTCGAGCCTCTTCTCGATCGCCAGCACGGAGACGACCACGAGCACGCCGCCGACGAGGCCGATGATCGGCGCCGCCCACATCTCCACGTAGCCCGACGGGGCGGTGATCGCCACGAGGCCGGCGATCGCGCCGTTGCCGGTCATGCCGATGTCGAGCGTCCTCTGCCGCAGCCAGCCGGTGATCATCGCGCCGATCACGCCGCCGGCCGCGCCGAGGTTCGTGACCGCGATGACCTCGGCGAACTTGTTGCCCTCGGTGCCGAGCGTCGAGCCGCCGTTGAAGCCGAACCAGCCGAGCCACAGGATCAGCACGCCGAGGCCGAACAGCGGCATGTTGTGGCCCGGGATCGCCCGCGGCTTGCCGTCGACGGTGTACTTGCCCTTGCGCGGCCCGAGCAGCACGACGGCCGCCAGCGCGGCCGTCGCGCCGGTGAGGTGCACGACCGACGACCCTGCGAAGTCCTGCACGCCGCTGCCGATCTCGGCGAACAGTCCGCCGCCGAAGCCCCAGTGGGCGATCAGCGGGTAGATCACGCCGGCGAAGACGGCCGCGAACGGGATGTAGGCGGCGAACTTCATGCGCTCGAGCGTCGTGCCCCATACGATCGCCAGCGAGACCGCCGCGAACATGAACTGGAAGATGAAGAACGACGCCGTCTCACCGGTGGCGGCCTCGCCCGCGACGCTGCGCCCGAACTGGAACAGCCAGCCCGAGTCTCCGGCCAGCCATCCCGCGCCCCCGAAGGCGATCGCGAACCCGGCCGCCCACCAGACGACCGAGGCGATCGAGAAGTTCACGAGGATCTTCGCGATCCCCATCCCGGCGTTCTTGCTGCGGGAGAAACCGATCTCCAGGAACGCGAAGCCCGCCTGCATGAAGAAGACGAGCGCGGTCGCGACCAGCACCCACGTCACGTTCAGCTCGCCCACCACGGACTCGAGCGACGGCCCGTCCTGAGCCAGCGCGCCCGCGGGTGCAGCGAGGAGGACGACGATCGCCGCGAGGGCGCCCCGGACCAGGGTGGTGCGTCTCATGTACGGATTCCTCCTTCGAGGTCGAGTGCGCCACCAGTGTCGAGCGGGGCGCGCGCCCGGTCTTTGTCCCGCTGTCGAAAGATCGCGCGGCCGGCTTCGCCAGCAGTTCATTTGCACCGCCGGTGGGGGGCGACTAGGTTCCCAGCTTCACCCGCCCCCGAGCCAGGAGGTATGACGACCCGTGCCCGCTCTTCCGTTCCTCGACCGCGGCGACAAGCCGCTGAGCGCCCGCGCCCTCGCCGGTGACGACGCCATCGGACCGGACACGGTGTTCGATCTCGCCAAGGCGCACGACGCCACGATGGTCGACCTGAAGTTCACCGACCTGCCCGGGACCTGGCAGCACATGGGGATGGCGCTCGGGACCCTGGAGGAGGAGTCCTTCAGCGACGGCATCGGCTTCGACGGCTCGTCGATCCGCGGCTTTCAGGAGATCTACGAGTCCGACATGCTGCTCATGCCCGACGCGGCGTCGGCGATCGTCGACCCGTTCTACGAGCAGACGACGATCTCGATCGTCTGCACGGTCCTGGATCCGATCAGCCGCGAGCCGTACTCGCGCGACCCGCGCTTCGTCGCGATGAAGGCCGCCGAGTACCTCAAGGCGTCGGCTGTGGCGGACGTCTGCTACTTCGGGCCCGAGGCGGAGTTCTACGTCTTCGACCACGTCGCCTTCGATCAGCAGGCGAACACCGCCTTCTACGAGGTCGACTCGCAGGAGGGCTACTGGACGCAGGGCCACGGCTTCCAGCGCCGCGGCGAGGGGCTTGCGGCGCTCGGCTATCAGAACCGCTCGCAGGAGGGCTACTTCCCGGCGCCGCCGAACGACACCCACGCCGACATGCGCGCGGAGATGGTCGCCACGCTCGAGGCGCTCGGCATCGGCACGGAGTCGCACCACCACGAGGTCGGCGGGCCGGGTCAGGGGGAGATCGACCTGCGCTACCTGCCGCTGCTGGAGATGTGCGACGCGCTGCAGCTGCACAAGTACGTCGTCAAGAACACCGCCAAGCGGCACGGCAAGACCGCGACGTTCCTGCCCAAGCCGATCTTCGAGGAGAACGGCTCGGGGATGCACTGCCACCAGTCGCTGTGGAAGGACGGCGAGACGCTCATGCACGACCCGGCCGGCTACGCCCTGCTGTCGCCGCTAGCGCTGAGCTACGCCGCCGGCCTGCTCGCGCACGGGCGGGCGCTGATGGCGTTCTGCGCGCCCAGCACGAACTCCTACCGCCGGCTCGTGCCCGGCTACGAGGCGCCGGTGCTGCTCAAGCACTCCCAGCGCAACCGCTCGGCGGCCGTGCGCATCCCGATGTACTCGACCTCGCCGAGGGCCAAGCGGCTGGAGTTCCGCCCGCCCGACCCGCTCGCCAACCCGTACCTCGCGTTCTCGGCGATGATGATGGCCGGCCTGGACGGGATCGCCAACGGGCTCACGCCGTCCGACCCGCTCGACACGAACCTCTACGAGCTGGCGCCGGAGGTCCTCGCCGACATCCCCACGGTGCCGACGACGCTCGACGAGGCGCTCGACGCCCTCGAGGACGACCACGCGTTCCTGACCGACGGCGGGGTGTTCACCGAGGACCTCATCTCGACGTACGTCGAGTTCCACCGCGAGCAGTCCGACAAGGTGAAGATCCGCCCGCACCCGTTCGAGTTCCCGCTCTACTTCGATGGCTGATTAGCGGCGCGAGCAGCGCCGGCGGGCTCCGCGTGGACAACCGCGGCTGCTCCGGCCTGTCCGTGTGTCCAAGGCCGCTCCGAAGGGCCGCGGCTAGATTGAGCGAGCAAACCCCGAGGAGGACCATGCCCAGACTCCGGCAGCAGAACTTGAAGGCCGCGCAGTGGAGCACGAACGGCGACGCGCTCGGCTCGCCCGACCTGACCGAGCCCGCCAACCAGGTCTTCGGCGCCAACGTCTTCAGCACCGAGGTGCAGCGCGCGCGCCTGCCCAAGCACGTCTTCCACGCGCTGCAGACGTCGCTGGCCGAGGGACAGGCGCTCGACAGCGGCCTCGCCGACTCCGTCGCGCAGGCGATGAAGGGCTGGGCGCTCGAGCGCGGCGCGACGCACTACACGCACTGGTTCCAGCCGCTGACCGGTATGACCGCCGAGAAGCACGACTCCTTCTACGTTCCGACGGGCGACGGCAACGCGATCGCCGAGTTCTCGGGCAACGAGCTGATCCAGGGCGAGCCCGACGCATCGTCGTTTCCCACCGGCGGCATCCGCGCGACGTTCGAGGCGCGCGGCTACACGGCATGGGACCCGACCTCGCCGGCGTTCATCATGGAGAACCCCAACGGCGCGCTGCTGTGCATCCCGACCGGGTTCGTCTCCTGGACCGGTGAGGCGCTGGACACGAAGATCCCGCTGCTGCGCTCGATGGATGCGCTGTCGAACTCGGCGCTCGGCGCTTTGCGCCTGCTCGGCGACGACGAGTCGACGCGCGTGTTCACGACCGTCGGCCCCGAGCAGGAGTACTTCCTGATCGACGAGCAGTACTACTACGAGCGGCCCGACCTCATCACGACGGGGCGTACGCTGTTCGGCGCCAAGCCGCCCAAGGGTCACGAGCTCGACGAGCACTACTTCGGCTCGATCCCGGAGCGGATCCTCGCTTGCATGATGGAGACCGAGCGCGAGCTGGCGAAGCTGGGCGTGCCGGTCAAGACGCGCCACAACGAGGTCGCGCCCAACCAGTTCGAGATCGCGCCGATCTTCGAGAACTCCAACGTGGCGTGCGACCACCAGCAGCTGACGATGCAGCTGCTGCAGAACGTCGCGCGCCGCTACGGGCTGGTGTGCCTGCTGCACGAGAAGCCGTTCGCGGGCGTCAACGGCTCGGGCAAGCACAACAACTGGTCGATGGGCACCGACGCGGGCGCCAACCTGCTCGAGCCCGGCGAGACGCCGCACGACAACATCCAGTTCCTGTTCTTCTGCGCGGCCGTCGTGCAGGCCGTCAGCAAGCATCAGGCGCTGCTGCGCGCGTCGATCGCCAACGTCGGGCAGGACCACCGGCTCGGCGCCAACG
>DASZOA010000201.1:0-2114 GCA_035551055.1 Solirubrobacteraceae bacterium | reverse complement strand
GCGACGCCGAGACCTGCCGAGCCGATCCACGCGTCCGGCCGGCCAAGCCGGAGGATTGGAGCGCCGAATATCTCGACGCCATCATCGCCGCGCGCGTGGTGAACGGGGTGGAGGAGGCCATGACCCACATCGTCGCCCATGGCTCGCAGCACACGGATTCGATCGTCACGAACGACCCGGAGACGGCCGAGCGCTTCCTCGCGCACGTGGACAGCGCGATCGTGCTGCACAACGCATCGACCCAGTTCGCCGACGGCGGCGAGTTCGGCATGGGGGCCGAGATCGGCAACTCGACGCAGAAGCTGCACGCGCGCGGGCCGATCGGCCTGCGCGAGCTGTGCACGTTCAAGTACGTCGTCGCCGGCGACGGCCACGTGCGCGCCTGACGCTCGCCCGGTGGCGCGGATCGGGATCCTCGGCGGGTCGTTCAACCCGCCGCACCTCGCCCACCTCGTGTGCGCGTCGGAGGCGGCGGCGCAGCTCGAGCTCGACCGCGTGCTGCTGACCCCGGTCGCCGCGCCGCCGCACAAGGACGCCGAGCGCGACCCGGGGCCGCGTGCGCGGCTGGAGCTCTGCCGGCTGGCGATCGGCGACGACGAGCGGCTCGGGGTGTGCGACGTCGAGGTGCGGCGCGGAGGGCCGTCCTATACGGTCGATACGCTGAGGGAGCTACATGAGCGCACGCCGGAGGACGATCTGACCTTCATCGTCGGGGGCGACATCGCCCTCGGACTGCCGACCTGGCACGAGCCCGAGGCGGTTCTCGGCCTCGCCCGGCTGGCGGTCGTCGAGCGGTCCGGGGCCGGACGGCGGCATGTCGCCGCGCGGCTGGCCGAGCGCTTCGCCGACGCTCCGCCGCCGGTCTTCTTCGAGATGCCGCGCCTGGACATCTCCTCCTCGCAGATCCGCCGCCGCGTCGCGCAGGGGCGCCCGATCCGCTATCTCGTGCCCGATCGCGTGGCCGAGCGCATCGCTCGCGAAGGGATGTATCGATGACGCCGCAGCAGCTCGCCGAGACGATCGCCGCGCAGGCGGCCGACAAGAAGGCGATCGACATCGTCGAGCTCGACGTGCGCGCGGTGCTGGACTACACCGACTTCTTCCTCGTCTGCTCGGGCAACACCGACCGCCAGACGAAGGCGATCCACGACGGGATCCATCTGGCGCTGAAGGACGAGCACGGCATCCTGCCGCGGCGCGTCGAGGGCGCGCGCGAGGCGCGCTGGATCCTCATGGACTACCTCGACGTCGTCGTTCACATCTTCACGCCCGAGGCGCGCGACTTCTACCGCCTCGAGCAGCTGTGGGGCGAGGTGCCCGCCCGCACGATGGAGCCCGTGCAGGGCTGAGTCCGATGCGCGCCGCCGCCGCGCTAGCGCGACATCTGCGCGAGCGCCCCGGCGACCACCTGCAGGTCCGCGGTCAGCAGCTCGCGCTGGGCCTGGCGACTCGAGCTGTCCGAGCCACGCAGGATCGCCGACGGATGGATCGTCGCGAGGACGAGCGGCGCGAGCTCGGACTCGAGCGGCTGCCCGCGCTGCGCCGTCAGCCGAAACGCGTTGCCGAGCAGCGCCTTGGCCGCCGTCGCTCCGAGCGCGACGAGCGCCTCGGGGCGGATGACGTCGAGCTCGGCGCCCAGCCACGGCCGGCAGGCCTTGATCTCCTTGGCGCTCGGCTTCTGATGGATGCGGCGCTTGCCGCGCTCCTCGAACTTGAAGTGCTTGACGGCGTTGGTGACGTAGACGTCGCGGCGGTCGATCCCGGCCGCCTCGAGCGCCCGGTCCAGCTCGCGGCCCGCCGGCCCCACGAACGGATGACCCTCGCGGTCCTCGCGATCGCCCGGCACCTCG
This sequence comes from Solirubrobacteraceae bacterium, assembly GCA_035551055.1. Taxonomy (GTDB): domain Bacteria; phylum Actinomycetota; class Thermoleophilia; order Solirubrobacterales; family Solirubrobacteraceae; genus CADCVQ01. The sequence goes on along the minus strand of DASZOA010000201.1, from coordinate 264 downwards.
CCGACGAGGACCATGCGGGCATCCTCGGGACCCTCGCCGAAGACCGTCTGCGTCGCGGGCTCCCACAGGCCGCAGCCGCGGCACTCCTGCGCGGCGCGGCGCAGCGCCTCGAGGTCGCGCTGGGCGGGGAGGAAGTCGCTCGCATCGACCGCCATCAGAATGAAGTGGAGCTGACGGGACTCGAACCCGTGGCCTTCGCGCTGCCAGCGCGACGCTCTCCCAGCTGAGCTACAGCCCCAAGCGGATGGTGGTCGGCCATGTTAC
>DASZOA010000200.1:0-2565 GCA_035551055.1 Solirubrobacteraceae bacterium | reverse complement strand
ACCGCGGCCGCACGCGGTAGTCGCCGCTGACCCGCCCCGCCCGGCCACCGCGCAGCTCGACGCCGTCGAGCTCGTAGCTCTGCGTCGCGTTGTCGCGGAACTGGGCTTCGTACTGGGATACGACCTCGCGCCGGCCCCGGGCGATGCCGGCCGGCAGCACGCGCTCGACGTCACGTGTCAGCAGCCGGCCGAGCGCCGCTCCGTCCTCGTTCTCGTACGCGCGCGCGAACGCCTCGGCGGCCCCGCGCAGCTCACCCTCGGCGAGCGGCGCGGCGTCGGCGGCGGCCGCGTCGCCGCCGTTCCCCGAGCCGAGCATGAGCGCCGCGGCGGTCGCGATGCCGGCCAGCGGCAGCACGAGCGCGGCGGCGAGCGCCACCCGGCCGCGGCGGCGCCGGCGCCGTTCGCCGAAGGGCGCGCGCGCAGCGACCGCCGTCGGCGCCGTCCGCCGACGGTCGGCGCGCGGAGCGGCCGATCCGATCGCGACCGTGCGTTCGGACTCGGTCACCGGCTCGCCGCGAGCGGCCGCGCGCGCCGCGCGGCCGAGGTCGCCCGCCGAGGGGTAGCGCTCGTCGGGCGCCTTGGCGAGAGCGCGCGCGACGACGCGGTCGAAGTCCGCGGGCGCCCCGCTCGCCGACGGGCGCGGCGGCGGGTCGTGCAGGTGCGCCAGCAGCGTCGCGGGCACGGTCGCACGCGCGAACGGCGGCGCGCCGGTCAGCGCCGCGAAGAGCACGCAGCCGAGCGAGTAGACGTCCGAGCGCGCGTCGACCGGCTCCCCGGCGAGCTGCTCGGGCGAGGCGAAGTCGACGCTCCCGATCCAGCGGCCGCTGTCGGTCAGCGGCGCCTGCGGGTCGAGCGGGCGCATGAGGCCGAAGTCGCTGAGGTAGGCGTGGTCGCCCTCGGCGAGCAGCACGTTCGCCGGCTTGACGTCGCGATGCACGAGGCCGGCCGCGTGCGCGGCGTCGAGCGCGGCGGCGACCTGGCTGACGATCGCTGTCGCGCGCGGCGCGGGCAGCCGGCCGGCACTCCTGATCAGCGCGTGCAGGTCGCTGCCGGGCACGTAGCGCATGACGATGTACAGCGCTCCGCGGTCCTCGCCCGCGGCGTAGACGTCGACGACGTTGGGATGGTCGATCGCCGCTGCCATCCGCGACTCGCGCGCGAAGCGGTCGCGAAACTCGGCGTCGGCGGCGTGGTCGGCGGCGATGACCTTCAGCGCCACGGTGCGCTGCAGGCCCAGCTGCACGGCGCGGTAGACCGCGCCCATCCCGCCGCGGGCGATCAGCGCCTCGACGCGGCAGCCGCCGAGCAGGTCGCCTGGGGTCAGCTCGGGCACGGCCTCATTGTGATGGCGCCGCGCGCCCGTCTCGTTCGTTCGCTCGTGCGGCGCGCGTTGAACGTCGTTCGTTTGTTCGTCACGCCCTGGGTAATGAGTGAGGAACGCGATGCCGACCGATACGAACACCGCCACGGCCGTCGAGATCCAGGCCGAGCTCCGCGCCCTGTATCTCGAGCGCGCGCTCGCGGAGATCGAGGGGCTCGCCGGCGAGGCGAGCTACATGGCCGATCTGCTCGACGAGATCGAGTCGCACGAGGGCGCTTTCGTCGGGGCCGTGGTGACGGAGATCGCAACCCTGCGCGCCGACCTCGGCAAGCCGCTGCAAGGCTGACGCCGGTACGGCTCGACCGGGGCGCGCGAGCGGGACCAGCTAGCCTTCGGCGATGGCCGATCTGCAATCCACGGCGGGTGCGACCGCCGTCAGGCCCGGCGCCGACGAGCTCGAGCTGGAGCTTCGCCGGCAGCGCGCGCCGCTGACCGGCTACTGCTACCGGATGCTGGGATCGGCGTTCGAGGCCGAGGACGCCGTCCAGGAGACGATGCTGCGCGCGTGGCGCTCCTACGATCGCTTCGAGGGCCGCGCCGCGCTGTCGTCGTGGCTGTACCGGATCGCGACGAACGTCTGCCTGACGATGCTCGACGGGCGCAAGCGCCGCGCGCGCCCGATGGACCTCGGGCCGGCGGGGTCGGCGGCGGTCGACGCGGCTTCGCTCGTCACGCACCCCGAGGCGACCTGGCTCGAGCCGATCCCCGACGGACGCGTCCTGCCGTCGGATGGCGATCCCGCCGAGCTTGCGCTGTCGCGCGAGACGCTGCGCCTGGCCTTCGTCGCGGCGCTGCAGCACCTGCCGCCGCGCCAGCGCGCGGTCCTGATCCTGCGCGAGGTCCTGCGCTGGCAGGCCAGCGAGGTCGCCGAGCTGCTCGACACGAGCGTCGCGTCGGTCAACAGCACGCTGCAGCGTGCACGGGCGACGCTCGCCGATCGCGGCGTGACCGATGCCGACCCGACACCCGCGATGGGCGCCGACGACCGCGCGCTGCTGGAGCGCTACGTCGAGGCCTTCGAGGACTACGACATGAACGCGCTCGTCGCGCTGCTGCACGAGGAGGCGACGCTCTCGATGCCGCCGTACGAGCTGTGGCTGCGCGGCCGCGACGACGTGCGCGCCTGGTTCCTCGGGACCGGCTCGGAGTGCCGCGGTTCGCGGCTCGTGCCGGTGCACGCCAAC
>DASZOA010000199.1:0-2103 GCA_035551055.1 Solirubrobacteraceae bacterium | reverse complement strand
TGGATCTCGGCAGGGACGGGTCCGCCACCGAGCTTGGCGCCCAGCTGGAGCGGGCGGCGCTCGTGCGCGAGCTGATCTGCGCGGGCCCGCTCCAGGGCTTCTCGCTGTTCGCGCTCGAGCGCAAGGGCTCCGAGGGCTTCGGAGAGCGTCAGCGACGCGAGGACGGCGACGCTGGTCGGGTCGTCGGCGCCGACCACCGGGACGCGGAGGGCGATGTGCGAGCTCGGCAGGGCGTGACACACGGCGGCGATGAGGCTTGACTTGCCCGCACCTACCGATCCTCGGACGGCCACGCTCGTCCGCTGCTGTGTCAGTGCTCGTAAAGCGACACGCTCGAACGCCGGGCGCGCGGTGAGCTCATCGAACGGGACGTGGTCGCTCGCGAGCTGCCCGAACTGGGAGCGCGGCTGGAAGACTCGGCGGCTGGCGAGGTCGGCGAGCTCTTCGGCGGTCATCGCAGTGCCGGGCGGTAGATCGTTCGAGGTCGACCGGGACCTGACGGAGCCTCGACGTCCTGGATGACAAGCTTGTGGTCGAGGAGCTCGCGAAGGAGTTGGTTGAGTCGTGCGCGCGTGATCCCGAGTGACCGCTGCACGGCATCGTCGGAAGCACTTGCCTGACCGCGCTCGAGGAGCTCCGCCATCAACATCCCGTGCGGGCGACCGATCGTCGAGGCCTGCGTCTCCAGCTGGCTGCGTGCGGCGAGGGTGGAGGCGGGGTCTGCGCCGCGAGCGAACGCATCGCCGAGCGCGCGGATGGCGCGGCGAGGATTGCCACGTGCGTTTTCGGCGACCAGACGCAGCGTCGACCGCGATGAGTCCGACGAGCGCAGCTCCAACAACGTCGTGAGCTCGTCGCTCGAGAGGCGGCCTAGGCCGACGACGACGTCGAAGAAGCTGTCGGCAGGCGGCCGCAGCGCGGTTGCACGTTCGTCCTCGTCGACGGCGACGAGCCACAGGTGCTCGAACTGCCACAGCGTGTCGCGAAGGCGCCCGAAGACCTCGTAGACGGCGTTGCCCGCGTCCGAGGCGTCGACGAGCACCGTGGCTGGTTCGGCCTCGCCGACGGCGCGGAGCTCAGCCTGCAGCGCGCGCGAAGCGCCGGCGACAGGAGCGGCGTCGGGGAGGGCCGTCGCAGTCAGCGTCGCCGACCCTTCCTGCGCCGACGACGGCTGCCCACGCAGTGCGTCGCGGATACGGCGGACGAGATCGAGCGAGGACTCGAGGGCGGTCGCGTCTACGAACACGATGTTGTGGCCCTCGGTTCTCAGCGTCGACTGGAGCTGGCGCAGCAAGGTTGTCTTGCCGGCGCCGCGCTCGCCGGTCAGCAAGACGTTGAGGCGTCGCTCGAGCGCGCGCATCAGCGTCGCCCAAGCGCTGGGGCGAACGAAGTACTTCGCGTCGGCGACGTTGTCGTAGAGCGGTCGAGCCTGCAGCACGCAACGAATCTTACTGAAAGAATGTTGGCCACTCGCCGAGGTCGGCTTCCCGGCAGCCGTTCGACGGCGACGCTACGGCAGCGATGCCATCAGCTTCATGAGGTTGCGCTTGGGCTTGTGCGCGGCGCGGACCTCGTCGACGTAGGCGGTGAAGTCCTCGGCCCGACCGCATTCGGCGAACAGCGCGCGCACCGTCCCGTCGATGATCTCGACGACCTGCTGATAGGCGCGCTTGTCCTTGTGGCCGATGACGTCCTCGACGTGCCGGCGGTAGACGGCGAGCGCGTCACACGGTTGCCGATCTCGCCGGCGGTCGGCGAGCTCGAGCCAGAGCTCGGGAGTGCAGCCACCCTCGTTTGCGGCCTCCCACGCGGCGTCGCTGTCGCCCTCCCACAGCAGCACCCGCACGAGGTCGGACCAGCCGCGACCACGCAGCGACGGATGACGTGCGGCTCCGGCGAGTCCTGGCTGCGGGCGCTTCAGAAGCGCGATCGCCGCGGCTCGACGCGCGGGCCACTCGCCGAGCGTCTGCGCGGCGTGGGCGAGCTCGCGGTAGGTCTCCAGCGTGGGCCGGCCTTCGAAGGCGGCGAGGGACTGCTCGAGCGCATCTGCGGCGCGGCCTCGCCGCCGGTACTCGTCGATCAGGAAGGACCGCAGGCGGGGAT
>DASZOA010000198.1:0-6146 GCA_035551055.1 Solirubrobacteraceae bacterium | reverse complement strand
CGATGGCGCAGGCCGGCGGCCGCCTTGACGACCGCGCCCGCCTTCACGCCGCGGGCCACGAGCGCCGGTGAGACCGCCGCCACGAGGTGCGCGCGACCGTCGACCGCGGCGCCGAGCACCGTCGCAGACTGCTCCCCGAGCCTGCCCTTGACCCGGTCGGCGACGTCCATGAGCTCCTTGGCGCCGCCCGCGCCGCTGACGATCTCGGCGACGACGTCGGCGCCCGCGATCTGCGTCGCGCCGGCGGCGAGCGCCGCGCTGTCGACCGCCGAAGCCGCGCCGGTCGGGTCCTTCGCGGCCTGCCGCGCGCGCTCGCGCAGCTCGGCGACCGCCTCGGGCAGCCGCTCGACGCCGATCTTCAGCAGCGCTGCCGCCTCGCGCGCCTTGGCGTCGCCGGCGCGCAGCTCGGCGACCGCCGCGGATCCGGTGATCGCCTCGATGCGGCGCACGTTGGCCGCGCTCGAGCTCTCGCTCACCAGCTTGAAGACGCCGATCTCCGCCGTCGAGCGCACGTGCGTGCCGCCGCACAGCTCGCGCGAGTACGTGCCGTCGCCGATCTGGACCATCCGCACGACGTCGCCGTACTTCTCGCCGAACAGCGCGATCGCGCCGAGCGCGCGCGCCTCCTCGAGCGTCGTCGTGATCGGGCGCACCGGGTCGTTGCGCAGCACCCACTCGTTGACGCGGTCCTCGATCGCCTGCAGGTCGTCGGGGGCGATCCGCTCGCCGTGCGCGAAGTCGAAGCGCAGCTTGTCGGGCCCGACGTAGGAGCCGGCCTGGCGCACGTGCGCGCCCAGGCGCTCACGCAGCGCGGCGTGCAGGAGGTGCGTGGCCGTGTGGTTGGCGGCGGTCGCGATCCGCGCCGCGCGGTCCACGCGCGCCACGACGCGCTCGCCGGGCTCGAGCGCGCCGCGCTGCACCTCGACGACCAGGGCCTGGTCGTCGCCGACGCGCACGACATCGACGACGCGGGTCGCGCAGTCGCCGCGCTCGCACTCGATCGTGCCGCTGTCGGCGACCTGGCCGCCGCCCGTCGCGTAGAACGGCGACTCGGCGAGCTTGACGAGCACGCGGCCGTCCTGCTCCTGCAGCGCGCCGACGGTCGTGTGCTGCTCGAGCGTCTCGTAGCCGGTGAAGTCGGTGGCGAAGCCGGCCGAGCGGGCCAGCGCGAGCGCCTGCTCGCGCACGCCGCCCTCGGCGCTCGCCTCGGCGGCGCGGCCGCCGGCGCGGGCGCGGGCGCGCTGCTGCTCCATGAGCGCGTCGAAGCCCGTCGTGTCGACCTCGAGGCCCTGCTCGAGCGCGAGCTCGCGCGTGACCTCGAACGGAAAGCCGTACGTGTCGTGCAGTCGGAAGGCGTCCAGGGCGGCGATCGTCGCCGGCTGCGGGCCGCTGCGCGCGCGCTCGATGACCTCCTCGAGCAGCTTCGTGCCCTGCTCGAGCGTGCGGCCGAAGCCCTCCTCCTCGGAGCGCACCCACCGCAGGACCGGCTCGCGCTCGCGGGCGAGCTCGGGATAGGCGGCGCCCATGATCTCGATCACGCGCTCGGCGTAGGCCGGCAGGAAGCCCGGCTCGATCCCGATCCGGTGGCCCTGCTGGATCGCCCGGCGCATGATCCGCCGCAGGATGTAGCCGCGGTCCTCGTTGGACGGCACGACGCCGTCGGCGATCAGGAAGGTCATCGCGCGCGCGTGGTCGGCGAGGATCCGCAGCGCGCGCTCGTCGGGCCGGCCCCGCGCGAGCTCGCGGCCGAGCGCCATGAGCGGCGCGAACGTGTCGGTCTCGAACACCGTCTCGACGCCCTGCTGGATGACCGCCATCCGCTCCAGGCCCAGCCCCGTGTCGATGTTGCTCGCCGGCAGCGGCGCGAGCGTCGGGCGGCCGCGCTCGTCGTTGCCGAGGTCGTACTGCGTGAAGACGAGGTTCCAGTACTCCAGGAAGCGCTCGTTGTCGCCGCCGGGCAGGTCGTCCTCGCTGCCGAAGTCCAGCCCCCGGTCGATGTACAGCTCGCTGCACGGCCCGCACGGGCCGCTGTCGCCGGCCTGCCAGAAGTTCTCCGAGCGCGAGCACAGCACGATCCGCTCGCGCGGCACGCCGACCGACAGCCACGCCGCGATCGCCTCCTCGTCGGGTCCGAGCCCGAGCTCCTCGTCGCCCTCGAAGACGGTGATCCAGATGTGCTCGGGGTCAAAGCCGAAGCCCGTCTGCGACAGCTCCCACGCCCACTCGACGGCCTCCTGCTTGAAGTAGTCGCCGATCGAGAAGTTGCCGAGCATCTCGAAGAAGGTCAGGTGCCGCGCGGTGTTGCCGACGTTCTCGATGTCGGTCGTGCGAAAGCACTTCTGGGCGCTCGCCAGGCGCGGGTGCGGCGGCGGCTCCTCGCCCCGGAAGTACGGCACGAGCGGGTGCATCCCCGCCGTCGTGAGCAGCACCGAGGCGTCGTACGCCGACGGCACGAGCGAGGCCGACGGCAGGCGCAGGTGGTCGCGCGCCTCGAAGAACGACAGGAACGTCTCGCGGATGTCGTCGCTCGTCAGCGCCATCTACGCGGCGATTGTGGCGCATCCGACGATCGCGTCCCCCCGCAGGAACACCGCGGCCTGCCCGGGCGCGGCGCCCTCGAACGGCTCGTCGAGCTCGATCCGATCGCCCTCCAGCCGGCAGCCCAGCGCGGGCGCGCGGTAGCGCAGCCGCACCGCGTCGGGCTCCGCGCCGTGCAGCCGCAGCCCGCGCACGCGGACGCTGCGCGTCGCGAGCTCGGCGCGCGGGCCGACCGTGACCGTGTTCGTGCGGGCGTCGGTGCGCAGCACGTAGAGCGGCTCGCCGGCGGCGACGCCGAGCCCGCGGCGCTGGCCGACGGTGAAGCGGTGGTGGCCGGCGTGGCGGCCGAGCACGCGGCCGCTGCGGTCGACGATGTCGCCGGGGCGCTCGCGCAGGCCGCCGTGGCGGGCGAGGAACGCCGCGCGCCCGGTGCCGGCCAGGAAGCAGAGGTCCTGGGACTCGGGCTTGCGCGCCACCGCGAGGCCTGCCCGCTCGGCGAGCGCGCGCACCTGCGGCTTGGTGTGCTCGCCGAGCGGGAAGCGCAGCCGGGCGAGCGCGTCGCGGCGCAGCGCGGCGAGCATGTACGTCTGGTCCTTCGCGGCGTCGGCGGCGAGCCGCAGCAGGCCGTCGTCGGTGCGCCGCGCGTAGTGGCCGGTCGTCAGCGTCGCGGCGCCGAGCCGGTCGGCGAAGTCGAGCATGGCGTCGAGGCGGACGTGCCCGTTGCAGCGCAGGCACGGGTTCGGGGTCAGCCCCGCGGCGTGCTCGCGCAGCCACGGATCGACGACACCGCCGCGAAACTCGTCGCGCAGGTCCAGCGTGAAGTGCGCCAGGCCGAGGCCGTGGGCGAGCCGGCGCGCGCCGCGCACGGCGGCCGCCGAGCAGCACGAGCGCTCGCCGTCGTGTTCGACGTCGGCCCATAGCTCGAGCGTCACCGCGGCCGCGTCGCCGTCGCACAGCAGCGCCGCGACGGCGCTGTCGACGCCGCCGGACATCGCGACGAGCGTGCGCCGCGGATCGGCCGGCAGCGCCCCGTGCGCCCGCACCGCCGCCCCGAGCGCGCGGTGCAGCGCGTCGGAGGCCAGGTCGGCGGCGTGCAGCTTGCCGGCGCTCAGCCCGCCGAGCTGCGCGGCGATCTGCGACGCGCCGATCCGCGCGGCGTCGAGCAGCGCGGCGCCCTCGACGAGCTCGACCGCGGCGCTGGCGGCCGCGATCGTCGCCCCGCAGCCGGAGGCCTCGAACCCGGCGGCGGCGACGCGCTCGCCGTCGACGGCGAGCGAGACGCGCACGAGATCGCCGCACAGCGCGCCCCCGGCCGCCCCGTCGAAGCCGCCGGCGACCGCGCGCCCGCGCCCGCGCGGACTGGACAGGTGGTCTTCGAAGCGCTCGTCGGACACGGGCGACGAGTCTAGATCGGTCAGCTTGCGGGCCGGGCGTGCCGATACGGCCGTATGGCGCCGATCGGCGACGACTACGGGGCCGCGCTCGCGACATCGCACGACGCGTTCGTCGCGTTCGACGGCGACGGCGTGATCACCGGCTGGAACGCGCGCGCCGAGGAGCTGTTCGGCTGGCCGGCGGCGATCGCGCGCGGCCGCTCGCTCGCGCGGACGATCATCCCGCCCGCGCGGCGCGCCGCCTACGGCGCCGGGCTGCGGCGGTTCGTCGAGACGGGCGACGGCGACGCGTTCGACAGGCGCGTCGAGCTGACGGCGGTGCACCGCGACGGCACGGAGTTTCCCGTCGAGATGACGATCACGGCGCTGCGACGCGGCGAGGCGTACTCCTTCAACGCGTTCATCAGCGACGCGACCGCGCGCCGCCGCGCCGCGCGCCACCGCGACGCCCAGCACGGCGTCGTGCTCGCGCTGGCCGAGGCGGCGACCGCGCAGCGCGCGCTCGCGGGCGCGCTCGCGGCGCTCGGCACCGCGCTGGAGTGGGAGCTCGCGGCCTTCTGGTCGGTCGACCGCGACGGACGGGCGCTGCGCTGCGAGGGCGTCTGGCACGCCGGCGGGCCCGGGCTGGCGGCGTTCGCCGACCGGACGCGCGAGCTCGCGCTCGGACCCGGCGAGGGGCTGCCGGGGCGCGCGTGGGAGCGCAACGGCGCGATCTGGATCGACAACGTCCAGCGCGAGCGCGGGCTGCCGCGAACGATCGCGACCGCGCGCGCCGGGCTGCTGACCGCCGTCTGCGTGCCGGTTCGCTCCGAGGGCGAGCTCGTCGGCGCGCTGGAGCTCTTCTCCACGCGGGCGCGCCGCCGCGAGCGCGACCTGCTCGCGATGCTCGACGCGACCGCCTCGCAGCTCGGCCAGTTCGTCGAGCGCAAGCGCGCCGAGGCCGAGAGCGACCGCCTGAAGGGCGAGTTCTTCGCGCTCGTCTCGCACGAGCTGCGCACGCCGCTGACGTCGATCATGGGCTACGTCGAGCTGCTGCGCGAGGAGCACGACCTCGCGCCCGACGTGCGCCACTTCGTCGACGTCATCGATCGCAACGCGGCGCGCCTGCAGCAGCTGCTCGGCGACGTGCTGTTCGTCACGAGGGTCGAGGCGGGCAGGCTCGACCTGCAGCTCGAGCCCGTCGCCCTGGACGAGCTCGTGCAGGCGGCGGTCGACGCCGCCCGACCGCGCGCCGACGGCGCCGAGATCACCCTGCGCACGGCGCTCGAGCCCCTGCCGCCCCTGCCGGCCGACCGCGGCCGCCTGCGGCAGCTGCTCGACCATCTCGTCTCCAACGCGCTGAAGTTCACGCCGCCCGGCGGCGAGGTCGAGGTCGCGCTCGCGCGCGGGCAGGACGGCCTCGTCGTGCTCAGCGTGCGCGACACCGGCATCGGCATCGCCGAGGACGAGCAGGAGCGCCTGTTCGAGCGCTTCTTCCGGACCTCCGAGGCGACAGCGCGCGCCGTCGCCGGCGCGGGGCTCGGGCTGACGGTCTGCAAGGCGATCGTCGAGGCGCACGGCGGCGAGATCGCCGTGACGAGCCGCGCGGGCGCGGGCACGACGGTGCGCGTGCGGCTTCCCGCGCAGCCGGCGACGACCGAGAGCGCGAGCGCCGAGCGGCGCCTCGCCTCCTGAGCGAGACCGCTCGCGGTCGGCGCGCGAGCGCCGGAGCCCGCGGCGGGCGTGCGTCGCCCTGGCCTCGTCAGCCGAATCCCGAAATCCCGCCGGTTGCTCGGAACGCGCGCCGGCGCAGACGACGACCTCGCCGTGACGTCGCGTCGAGCTGCGGAGCCGATCGCTCTCGGCCGGCGAGCGGCCTTACGAGCCCCGGTACCAGCCGCCGCCAGAGCTTCCGTACAAGATGCCGTCGGATCGGCCCTGCTGCACCCCGCCCTGCGTCAATGCAGCGACGGAGCCCAGCACCAGCAGGCGAGGCGGCTCGTATGGTGGCGTCATGCGCTCGGGCATTCATCAGCTCCTTGATTGGACCCAACGCTGCACGGTAGCTCGCGACCGCGCAGATCGCGCCGGTTCGGAGCTCATCAGCGCGAGATGCCTACGGCCGGCGGCGGATTGGCTGAGGCCGGCTGCGTCGGCGATCCGCGGGCATGAAGCACGTGATCGCTGTACAACGGCGGTCGAGTGACATTGCCCGCATGCCGCGGTCGGGGCGGA
>DASZOA010000197.1:0-4814 GCA_035551055.1 Solirubrobacteraceae bacterium | reverse complement strand
CATGACGCCGATGCGCGGCCAGCCGACGATGAAGCGGTTGGCGGGTGCCTCGATCGTCAGGTACAGCCCGCTGGGCGAGCGGCGCGCAGCCCGAGCGCGCGCCGGCGCGCCTGGGAGAGCGCCAGTGCCAACAGCTGTTGTCTGCGCGCTTGCGACAGGCCACGCAGCGCGACGCCGTTGAGCTGCGCAAGCGAGCGCGATCGCCGGTCGATCCGCTCGGCTGCGGTCAGGCTGGGCGGTGGCGATGGCACGGCGGCGCCCGGCGCTTCGCGAAGCGGCATGAACCCCCCACACAGCAACGCCTCGGACCGCAGCCCGTCAGCGTGCTTTCGCAGGGTGACGATCATCTGCGTACCTGCCCGATCGAGGACCAGCGGGAGCTCGAGCAATCGCCGTCGCGCAGCTGGTCATGCCAGGCCCGCGGCACCATCGGAGAACCTGCGGTCACGATGATGCGGTCATCGGGCGCGCCGCGAGGCCACCCGTCACGGCCGTTACCTCGCACCACTCTGGCTGCCGACTCGACGTGCGCCAGAGCGCGCCGCGCGCGATTGCGGGATCAAGCTCAACGGACACGACGCGCTCGAGACCCTCGCGCTCGCGATCTCGGCGAGGAAGCGCTCGCGGGGCACCGCCAAGAACGCCCGCCTGATCGCAGAACTCGTCAAGCAGCCCTTGCCCTCCAGCTGCTCGACGAGCTGACGCCGAAGCCGCGCGCTACCCGCCGCCCAAACCAGACTCAGTGCTCTGCGCGACACGCGCGAGCACGCTACCTCACCGAACCGCACCCGACGGCGCCAGTGCCGCTCCCGCGGGGTGGACGCTGCACGTGCCCTACAGCATCGCGCGACGCGGCTTAGATCGTCCCGTGGCTCGGCGGGAGATCGGTTTGGCCGCAACGGGGCAACCCGGGCGGCGCCCGGAACGCCGGCCGATGTCTCGGGAGCCCAGCCCCTGACTCCTACCATGTGGGCATGAATCCGAGCACTGCTGGCTTCATGGACGGCAAGCCCATGGAGCTGCGCTGCGAGACCTGTGGCGCGGTGTTGCACATGACCGTTGGAGAAGCTCGGCGCGCGTCCGCCTTGCAGTGTCCGAACGGCCATCCACTCGCGTTCAACGCCGAAGAGTTCGACGAGAGCATTCGTCAGGCCGAGCAGCGCGTCGCAAACATCATGAACCGCTTCACCTTCTGAGACGCCGGTGCGGCTCGCGCCGGAGACCCCGGGCGCGCTCGTGACCCGGGCTAACGACCGTTGGTCGGCTTGACGCCGAGGAGGAGCGCTATCTCGAGCCACTTCCAGTAGCAGTCGACGTCGTCGAAGCCGAGCTCGCGCAGCCAGCCCAGCTGCGTCTCGACGTCGAGCAGACGGTCAGACGGATCTTCATGCTCGAGCGGCTCGCCGATCGCGGCGAAGAACGCGACGTGCAGGCGATGCGTCGGCGACGCCACGTGCTCGAAGTTCGCGAACATCCCACCGGGCTCGAGCAGTTCGAAGACCTCGCCATACAGCGAGCGCTTGCGCTCGTGCTCGAGGTGATGGATCGCCAACGACGAGACGACGGCGTCGAAGCGCCCGAGCTCGGGCAGCGGCTGTGCGAGGTCGTGCTGGACAAGGTCGATGCGTTCGTCGTCGCCGAAGCGCTTGCGTGCCGCCGTGAGCATGAGCTCGGAGACATCGAGGCCTACGCCGTGCATCTCGGGGCGATCGCTGCGCAGAAGGGCGAGCAGCCGGCCGTCACCGGTCCCGAGATCGAGGATGCGACGCGCGTCGCGAGGAACCTGCTCGAGCAGGACGCTCTCTCCCTCTGTGCGTCGCGGATACCGATCCGCGCGATCCAGATAGCGATCGACGTGCGCGGCGGTCGTCCACTCCTCGGCGGGCATGCCGTTCATTATCGGGGGCGCGCACGACCGCTTGTGCGCGCAGGCGGGCAGACCCACCGCCTCGCGGGCGCCGGCGAGCAGCGGCGGATCGGGGCGCGGCGCGGGCCGGATACCGGTCGCTCGCAACCGCATCGTGAAGCCAGTGATCGCTCGCCGGCGCCCGTCGCCGGGCAGCATTGACAGGGTCGTCGGCCGCACCTAGAGTCGCCATGACAGACGCCATCACCAGGCGAAAGGAGCGATCATGGCCGACGATGAGTCGGCTGATCGAGGGGAAGCGGCGGATCGTCCGCAGGATCCGCTCGTAGGCCGTCTGCGGCCCGACCCGTCGGGGCCGCCGCAGCCCGCCAAGACGCTCGAGGGGGTGCTGGGCGACAGCGACCGCCCGGGCTACCGGCGGCTGTACTTCACGACCGAGCTCGACTCGTACGCCGAGTTCCGCGCCGAGGACGTCCTGTCGGTCGCCGACATCCCGCCCGACCAGCCGCCGTTCCTCGGCGAGCTGGCCACGCGGGTCACGCTCAAGCGCGACGCGGCGGTCGACTTCACCAGAACCCAGCGGGGGCGCCCGCTCGACGAGTTCGACCTCGACGTCCGCCTGGCGCCCGGTGCGGGCGTCGGTCGCGAGCGCCCGCTCACGTTCGGCGAGCCGGGCTGCCTGGAGACGTTCGGCTTCGGCTGCCAGGAGGGCGGGCTGGCGACCTTCGACTGCGGCATCTTCACCGAGGCCTGCACCGTCGTCGGCTGCCCGACGGTCCAGCGGACGTGCCTGACCTGCCGGACCGCATGCAACACGTGCTCGCCGACGTGCGTCACCTGCGCGACATGCCTGACCTGCGGGCGCACCTGCGGCCCGACGTGCGGCCGGACCTGCGTGACCTGCAGCCCGCGGTGCTGGCCGACGCGCGTCACGTGCCGGACGGCGTGCCAGAACACCTGCGGCCCCGCCTGCTTCTCGCCGACCGAGATCTGTGAAGTGGGGCCCTGAGCCGATGACCGGAGGGATTTTCCATGCCCGACCCCGGTGAACCGGGCGAGCGCGGGGACGCCGGCGAGCGCCCGCAGGACCCGTACGTCGAGCGCCGGCGACCCGATCCGTCGCAGCCGCCCGAGCCGACGAAGACGCTCGCGGGGGTCCTCGGCGACAGCGATCGCCCGGGCTTCCGGCGGCTGTACTTCACCGCCGAGCTCGACTACTACGCCGAGTTTCGGACCGAGGACGTCGTCGCGCTCGCCGACGTCCCGCCCGCCCAACCCCCGTTCCTGGGCGAGCCCGCGACGCGCGTCACTCTGCGCCGCGACGCCGCGGTGGACTTCACCCGCACCCAGCGGGCGCGCCCGCTCGACGAGTTCGACCTCGACGTGCGGCTGGCGGCCGCGCCGGCGGCTCCGCTGGCCGCATCGACGTTCGGCTGCGGCGACACGGAGTTCTTCGGCTGCACGCAGTTCTGCACGATGGAGGCGCAGTGCGCTGGACCGACGAGAGACATCGACTGCGGACCGCCGCCGACCCGCGGCTGCGAGACGGTCCAGATCACGATCTGCCGGGGCGCCACGTGCCTGGAGCCGTGCGACACCCGGATCGACACGCTCTGCGATCAGCAGACGTGCGTCACCTGCCGGACGTGCGGCGAGGCGACCTGCCAGGCGACCTGCCGGACCTGCAACACGGCCTGTGGTCAGGCAACCTGCGCGACCTGCAACACGGCCTGCGGTCAGGCGACCTGCCGGACCTGCCAGACGAGGTGCAACCAGGCCACGTGCCGGACGTGCGAGACCAGATGCGGCGGAACGTGCAACCCGCACGTCTTCACGTGCGGAAACCAACGCCAGTGCCTCGGTTTCTGATACGGCTGCGACTCTGAGGAGCTGGTCGGCGCTGCTTCGGGGTGATCGGCGGGCGGCCGCGCTCGATGCTGCCCGTGAGGTCGTGGTGCGCGCGACCGACCGTCGGCGAGTGGAGGCGGCTGTTGTCGCGGCACGCGCCCAGACGCACTTCCCGACGACCGTGCACTGGGAGCCGGGCAGCGTCGCGCAGGGCGACGCGGGCCTGGCGCTGCTGTGCGCCTACGCCGATCGCTGCTTTCCGGATGAGGGCTGGGACGTCACCGGGCACGGCTTCCTGGCGTCCGCAGCCGCCCATGCCGAGCGCGCGCTGCTCGGACCGAGCCTGTACGGAGGTCTCGCCGGCCTGGGCTTCGTCGCCGCGCAGCTGGGCCGTGGCGGCGCGCGCTACAGGCGGCTGCTGAACAGCGTCGACGACGCTCTCGCACCCCAGGCGCTGGCGCTGGCCGACGCGCTCGATGGTCAGGAGCATGGCGTGCCCGTGGGCCAGTTCGACGCGATCTCGGGACTGTCGGGCGTCGGCGCCTACCTGCTCATGCGCCGCGACCGGCCGCACGTTCATGCTGCACTCGTGAGGCTGCTGGAGGCGCTTGTCGACCTGACGCGTGCGTCCGCGGAGGGTCCGCCGCGCTGGTTCACGCCGGTCGAGCTGATGTTCGACGAGATGACGGCGGCGATGTATCCGGACGGGCACCTGAACTGCGGGCTGGCGCACGGGATCCCGGGCCCGCTTGCGCTCATGGCGCTCGCCCACGCCGACGGCGTCGAGGTCGCGGGGCTGCGCGACGCGATCGCGGCGATCGCAGCCTGGCTGTGCGGAAACCGCGCCGACGACGCGTGGGGCGTCAACTGGCCGACGATGGTGGCGCTGCCGGGCGACGCGCCGCGACCACCCGAGCCGAGCCGGGCGGCGTGGTGCTACGGCAGCCCGGGCGTCGCCCGCTCGCTGTGGCTGGCGGCCGCGGCGCTCGACGACGACCGGCTCGCGGCGCTGGCGACCGACGCCATGCGCGCCGTCTACCGCCGGCCGCTGCCCGAGCGCCAGATCGACTCGCCGACGTTCTGCCACGGCGTCGCCGGG
>DASZOA010000196.1:0-6142 GCA_035551055.1 Solirubrobacteraceae bacterium | reverse complement strand
GTGCACGACCGAGTGGTCGGGCGTCTGCGCGCCGAACGGGTCGTTCGCGGCGCGATCCTGCGCCGCCGCGCGCTCGCGCTGCTGGGCCTCGTAGTTGCGCTGCCCCTCCTCGGCGCGCGCCGCGCGGGCCGCCGCGGCGCTCACCTTGACCGCGTTGCGCGACACCCTGCCGCCGCGCGATCCCTCCGCCAGGCGCTCGAGCTGGTCGGCCGCGTCGTTGATCGCCTTGAGATGGCGCTCGTGCTCGAACTGCCTGCCCGGTGGCGCGATGTCGGGGTGCCAGACCTTCGCCTGGCGGCGCCGCGCGAGCTGCACGTCGCGCTTGTCGAACGGCGGCTGCAGCTCGAGGAGCAGGAGCGACTGCTCGATGTCCAGGACGACGGCCATGGGAACCCCCGAGGGTAGCTGCTGCGGGGGTGCGCGCGGCGCCCGGACGTGGTGCCGCGGCCGCCACCGGCCGCGGGATCCACTCCTACGTGATGAGCTTGCGCTGCAGCGCGCGGATCGCCAGGCGCCACATCACGAGCCCGAATAGCACGAGCGCTCCGAGGTGCAGCAGGTCGGCGCCGGGGTCCCACCCGAAGGCCGCGTGGCGGACGAGCTCGACGGTGTGGTGCAGGGGGTTGAAGTTGCCCAGCACCTGCGCCCAGTGCGGCAGCTCGCTCAACGGAAAGAACGTGCCGGCGACGAGGAACGTCGGCGTGATGACCGTGCTCGTGACGTAGTTGAAGTTGTCGATCGACTTCAGCAGGCCGGCGATCATGATCCCGAAGCACGCCCAGCCGAAGCCGCTGACGAACGCGATCGCCGGCACGGCGAGCATCTCGATCCGCGGGTCCAGGCCGAAGGTGATCGCCACGAGCAGCGGCACGCAGCCGTAGGTCCCGGCGCGCATCGAGATCCACAGCGCCTCGCCCGTGACGATCTCCTCGGTGTCCACCGGCGCCGCGAGGATCGCGTCGTACGTGTGCTGGAACGAGTACTTGACGAACGTCCCGAACATGGACGGGAAGACCGAGGAGAAGAGCACGGCCGTGGCGACGATGCCCGTGCCGACGAAGTCGATGTAGTCGTAGCCCGCGACCTGCGAGACGAGCGCGCCGAACCCGAAGCCGAACGCGAGCAGGTAGATCGTCGGCTCGACCGTCGAGGAGAACGTCGTCGAACGCCAGTAGGAGCCGAAGTTCGTGATCTCGCGGACGAGCACGCCCGCGATCGCCGGGCGGTCCAGCCGCCCCACGCGCGTGCCGCGCGCCATCACGCCACCTCCTCGCCGGTCAGCAGGACGAAGACGTCCTCGAGGTTCGCGGCCCGCCGCACGCCGTCGGGCAGGTCTCCGTTGTGGCCCTCGATCCCCATCAGCGCGACGCTGGTCCCCGTGCGCCGCGTGCGCACCCCGAGGCCCGTCATCTCGCCCTCGACCTCGACCAGGCGCGCGGGCGGCCCGTAGACCTCGAGCACCTCGCGGCCGGCGTGCGCGGCGACGAGCTTCGCCGGCGGGCCGGTGGCCACCGCCTTGCCGTGCGACATGATCGTCACGGTGTCGGCGAGGCGCTGAGCCTCCTCGATGTAGTGCGTCGACATGAGGATCGAGGTGCCCTCGCTGCGCAGCGCGTCGATCAGCGCCCACAGCTCCTGGCGCACCTGCGGGTCCAGGCCGACCGTCGGCTCGTCGAGCAGCAGCAGCCGCGGGCGGTGCACGAGCCCGCGCGCGATCAGCAGCCGCCGGCGCATCCCGCCCGACAGCTCGTCGACCTTCGCGCCGCGGCGGTCGGCCAGGTTGGCCATCTGCAGCGCGCGCTCCACCGCCGCCGGACGGTCCGCGCGCCCGATCCGGTACAGGTGGGTGAAGACGCGCAGGTTCTGCTCGACGGTCAGCGTCGTGTCGAGGTTGTCGAGCTGCGGCACGACCCCCATCTCGGCGCGCGCGACCTTCGACTCCTCGGGCAGCCTGTGGCCCAGCACCTCGATCTCGCCGTCGTCGGCGATGACCTGCGCGGTCAGCATCTTCATCGTCGTCGACTTGCCCGCACCGTTGGGCCCGAGCAGGCCGACGCAGGTCCCCTCCGGGACGTCCAGGTCGAGGCCGTCGACGGCGACGATCGGCCCGAAGCGCTTGACGACGCCGCGCAGCGAGATGGCGAGCTCGGGCATGGGAGGGAGGCTATTCACGTGGGCTCGGACCGCGCAGGAGCATGGAACTCATCGCGGTCAGCTGCCGGCCGCAACTCTCGATGGGTTTGGGTTCGATTCCGGCGCGCGCGCGACAGGCCTGCTGCGAGCGACGCGCTGCAGCTGGCAGGCCGAGCGCGTGCCCGCTGCCGCTGAGCAGAGCTCGCAGGCGGCTACCCTGGGGCGCGATGTCGTCGCAGTACATCTACGTGATGCACCGCCTGTCGAAGGAGTACCCGCCCGACAAGACGGTGCTCAAGGACGTCAACCTGCAGTTCTTCCCAGGTGCGAAGATCGGCGTCCTGGGTTACAACGGCGCCGGCAAGTCGACCGTCCTGCGGATCATGGCCGGGCTCGAGACCGACTACCGCGGTGACGCGATGCTCGCGCCCGGCGCGACCGTCGGGCTGCTCGAGCAGGAGCCCCGGCTCGATCCGGACAAGGACGTCAGGGGCAACGTCGAGGACGCCGTGACCGAGACCAAGGCGCTGCTGGAGCGCTTCGACGAGCTGGCCGCCAACTACTCCGAGGAGACGGCCGACGAGTTCGCCCGCCTGCAGGAGCAGATCGACGCCGCCGACGGCTGGAACCTCGACACGAACATCGAGTACGCGATGGACGCGCTGCGCCTGCCGCCCGCCGACGCCGATGTCGGGCGGCTGTCCGGCGGCGAGCGCCGCCGCGTCGCGCTGTGCCGGCTGCTGCTGCGCCAGCCCGACCTGCTGCTGCTCGACGAGCCGACCAACCACCTCGACGCCGAGTCCGTCGACTGGCTCGAGCGCCACCTCGCCGAGTACCGCGGCACGATCGTCGCCGTCACCCACGATCGCTACTTCCTCGACAACGTCGCCGGCTGGATCCTCGAGCTCGACCGGGCGCGCGGGATCCCCTACGAGGGCAACTACTCGTCCTGGCTGGAGCAGAAGCAGGCGCGCCTCGCGCAGGAGGAGAAGACCGAGAAGGCGCGCCAGCGCACGATCGCCGCCGAGCTGGAGTGGGTGCGCGAGAACCCCAAGGGCCGGCGCAAGAAGGCCAAGGCGCGGCTGAACAACTACGAGGCGCTGCTCGCCCAGGAGCGCAACGTCAAGCTCGACCAGGTCCAGATCCACATCCCGGCCGGGCCGCGGCTGGGCGAGGTCGTCGTCGAGGCCGAGGCGCTGCGCAAGGGCTTCGGCGACCGCCTGCTCATCGAGGACCTCGACTTCAAGCTGCCGCGCGGCGGCATCGTCGGCGTGATCGGCCCCAACGGCGCCGGCAAGACGACGCTGTTTCGAATGATCACCGGCCAGGAGCAGCCCGACGCCGGCGAGCTGCGGATCGGCGACACCGTCGAGTTCGCCTACGTCGACCAGTCGCGCGACGCGCTCGACGACGACAAGTCGGTCTGGGAGGAGATCTCCGGTGGGATGGACCAGATCAAGGTCGGCGAGCGCACGATGAACTCGCGCGCCTACTGCTCGTCGTGGAACTTCAAGGGCTCCGATCAGCAGAAGAAGGTCGGCAAGCTCTCGGGCGGCGAGCGCAACCGCCTCCACCTCGCCAAGCTGCTGCGCACCGGCGGCAACGTCCTGCTGCTCGACGAGCCCACGAACGACCTCGACGTCGACACGCTGCGCGCGCTCGAGGAGGCGCTGCTGGCGTTCGCCGGCTGCGCGGTGATCATCTCGCACGACCGCTGGTTCCTGGACCGCGTCGCCACCCACGTGCTCGCGTTCGAGGGCAACTCGCAGGTGACCTGGTTCGAGGGCAACTTCGAGGCCTACGAGGAGCATCGCCGCGCGCTGCTCGGCGACGAGGCCGACCGACCGCGCCGGATCACGTACAAGCGCCTGACGCGGACGTAGTGGGCACGATGAGCGGCGTCGCCGAGGTCTCGACGAGCAGCGCCGGCGCCACGGCGACGACGCCCGACGTCTGCATCACCGACTTCACCGACCCCGGCTGTCCCTGGGCGTGGTCGGCCGAGCCGTTTCGCCGGCGGCTGCAGTGGCTGTACGGCGAGCTGCTGGACTGGTCGCGGCGGATGGTCGTGCTCGCCGACGACCCGCAGGAGTACCTCGACAAGGGCTTCACGCCCGAGAAGCAGTCCAAGGCCTCGGCGAAGATCGCCCGCGAGCACGGGATGCCGATCGACACCGCCCGGCGCGAGCGGATGGCCGCGACGGCGCCGGCCTGCCGGGCGATCGTGGCGGCGCGGCTGCACGCGCCCGACGCCGAGGAGCGGCTGCTGCGCGCGCTTCGCGTGCGCAACGTCGCCGGCGAGCTGCTCGACGAGTCGGCGACGCTCGAGGGCGCCGCCCGCGAGGCCGGCCTCGATCCGCAGCGGCTGCGCGCGTGGATGGCCGACGACGCCGTCGAGCGCGCGCTCGTCGACGACCGCGCGGCGGCGCGCAAGCCGGACCCCGCGGCGCGCGTGCTCGACGACAAGCTCGCCAACTGGTCGGGCGGGCGGCGCTACACGTGCCCGTCGTACGAGATCGTCCGCCGCAGCGACGGCGTGCGGATCGCCGTGCCGGGCTTTCAGCCGTTCGCGGCCTACGACGTCGTGCTCGCCAACCTCGTGCCGGGCATCGAGCGGCGCGACCCGCCGGCCTCGGTGCTCGAGGTGCTCGAGTGGGCGGGCGAGCCGCTGGCCACGCGCGAGGTCGCCGTCGTCTGCGACATCAGCCACGAGCAGGCGCGCGAGGAGCTCGGGCGGGTGGCGCACGAGCGCCACCTCGGCTTCGACGGGCTCTGGTCGATCGCCGGGTTGCCCTAGCCCCGGGTCGTGTGCGACCGTCGTGGCGATGGCGCTCCATCAGCTCGAAGACGACGAGGCGTTCGCGGCGCTGCAGGCCCGCGTGCGCCCGTTTCCGCAGGTCACCGACGCGCTCCTCGCCGAGGAGCGCACGGTGCTCGCGATCCCCTCGATCAGCTTCGACTTCGCGGTGCTCGGTCAGCACGCCGGCGAGCTGCAGGCGCTCGAGGAGCGCTTCCTGTACTTCACCTTCGTCCTGCGCCGGCCGCGCGCGCGGCTCGTCCTCGCCACCTCGAGCCCGATCCCCGGCGACGTCGTCGACTACTACCTGAGCCTCATCCCCGATGTCGCCGACGCGCGCGAGCGGATGCACCTCGTCAGCCCCGCCGACGACTCGATCCGCCCGCTGTCGGAGAAGCTGCTCGACCGCCCCGACCTCGTCGCGCAGCTGCGCGAGCTGGCCGGCGACCGCGACCGCGCGTTCATCATGCCGTTCAACGTGCGCCGCCCCGAGCGCGACCTCGCGCTCGCGCTCGACATCCCGATCTACGGCGTCGACAGCCGCTTCGCGCGCTACGGCACGAAGACCGGCTCGCGCCGCCTGTTCGAGACCGCCGGCGTCTCCCATCCGCGTGGCGTCAACGCCGTGCGCACCCGCGCCGAGGTCGCCGACGCGCTCATCGCGCTGCGCCGGTGGCGCCCGGGGCTCGAGGCGGCGGTCGTCAAGCACGACGACGCCGTCTACGGCGACGGCAACCGCGTCATCAGCCTGCGCGACCTCCCGCCGCCCGGGACGGCCGAGGAGCGCTCCGCCGTCGACGTGCGCTCGCGCAGCCTGCCGCCGGACTACCTCGCCGAGCTCGCCAAGGGCGGCGTCGTCGAGGAGATGATCGCCGGCGAGATCCGCAGCCCGAGCGTGCAGCTGCGGATCCTGCCCGGCGGCCAGCCGATCGTCATCTCGACGCACGACCAGGTGCTCGGCGGCGAGCGCGGCCAGTCGTTCGTCGGGTGCACGTTCCCGGCCGACAGCTCGTACGCGCCGGTCGTCGCCGAGGAGGCGGGCAAGGTCGGGCGCCACCTCGCGGTGCAGGGCGTGATGGGCCGCTTCGGCGTCGACTTCGTCGTGGCGCGCGGCGAGGACGGCTGGGAGCCCTATGCGGTCGAGATCAACCTGCGCGAGGGCGGCACGTCGCATCCCTACGGCGCGCTGTGGCTGCTGACCGACGGCGCGCT
>DASZOA010000195.1:0-1943 GCA_035551055.1 Solirubrobacteraceae bacterium | reverse complement strand
GCGGCCGTGCGCCATCGTGAAGATCGAGTAGGGCCAGTCCTCGTACGTCGGGCGCTGGTAGCAGTGCGAGATGCCGCGGAAGGCCGCCATCCGCGGGCCGATCGCGGGGATCTGCTCCTCGGGCACCTTCCAGACGCCCATGCCGTTGGCGGAGAAGCCGGCGCGGCGGTGGAACAGGATCGCGGCCACGCGGCGCAGGATGCCGCGCTCCTGCATCTGCGCCATGTGCTCGAGCAGCGCCGCCTGATCGACGCCGAGCTGCGCCGCCGCCGGCGCGTACGGCTCGGAGACGATCGGCATGTCGCCCTGCGTGGCGCGGATGACGGCGACGTCGAAGTCGTCGTAGGGAACGCCCTCGAGCTCGGCGGGCGCCTGGGCGGGGCCCTCGGAGGCCAGCGCCTTCGTGTCGCCCTCCATCTCGAGGTCCATGCGGATCTTGAAGAGCTTGAGCGTCGGCAGCTGGCGGATCGAGGCCGCGCCGGTCAGCTCCTGCAGCACGTCGAGGGTGCCCTGCAGGCCGAGCTTCGAGTCGCGCTCGACGGCCAGGGTGAACCACATGTTGAAGTCGTGGTTGCGCAGGTAGTTATGGCTGACGCCGGGGTGCGAGTTGATGATCTTCGCCGCCCGCCACGGGTGCTCGGGGTCGACCTTCGCCGCCACGAGCATGGAGCCGTAGCCGAGCGCGCGCGTGTCGTAGATCGGCGTGACCTGGCGGATGATGCGGTCGTCGAGCAGGCGCTGCACGCGCGCGATGACCTCCTCCTCGGTCAGCTCCGCGAGCGTGGCGACGGCGGCGAACGGCCTGGGCTCGAGCGGGAACGAGCCCTGCATGAGGTTCAGCACGCGGCGGTCGACGGCGTCGAGCGCGACGGCGGCGCCGTCCTTGCGCGAGCGAATCTTCGGTGTCGGTCTCACAGCCATCCGGCAGCATCCTTGCCGTGGTAGGTGATGACGATGTCGGCGCCCGCGCGCCGGATCGACGTCAGCGTCTCGAGCACCGCAGCGCGCTCGTCGAGCGCTCCCGCCGCGGCGGCGCTCTTGATCATCGCGTACTCGCCGCTGACGTTGTAGGCGGCGACCGGCAGGCGGGTGGCGTCCTTGACGCGGCCGATGACGTCGAGGTACGCGAGCGCGGGCTTGACCATCACGACGTCGGCGCCCTCCTGGACGTCGAGCAGCGCCTCGCGCACCGCCTCGTCGCCGTTGGCGGGATCCATCTGGTAGGCGCGGCGGTCGCCGAACGCCGGCGCCGAGCCGGCCGCCTCGCGGAACGGCCCGTAGAACGCCGACGCGAACTTGGCGCTGTAGGCGACGATCGGCGTGCCGGCGAAGCCGTCCTCGTCGAGCGCGGCGCGGACGGCGCCGATCCGCCCGTCCATCATGTCGCTCGGGGCGACGACGTCGGCGCCGGCGCGCGCGTGCGACACCGCCGCCCGCGCGATCAGCTCGACGCTCGGGTCGTTGTCGACCGAGCCGTCGGCGCGCAGCAGGCCGCAGTGGCCATGGTCGGTGTACTCGCACAGGCAGACGTCGGTCATGACCACGAGGTCGGGATGCGCGTCCTTGATCGCGCGCGTGGCGAGCTGGACGACCCCCTCGTCGTCATGGGCGCCGCTGCCCTCGGCGTCCTTGTGTGCGGGGATGCCGAACAGCAGCACTGCGGGCAGGCCGAGGGCGGCCGCCTCGCCGGCCTCCTCGACGGCGGCGGAGATCGACAGGCGGTCGATCCCCGGCAGCGTCGCGATCGGCGCGCGCCGCTCGCCGCCGGCGTGGACGAACAGCGGCAGGACGAGGTCGGCGGCCTCGAGGCGCGTCTCGCGGACGAGCTCGCGCAGGACGGGCGTCGCGCGCATCCGCCGCAGGCGGGTGGCGGGGAAGGGCATGTGACGAAGGGTATCGTCGGCCCGAGGCGATGCGATGGGCTCGAGCGCGACGGCGTCTCA
>DASZOA010000194.1:0-12938 GCA_035551055.1 Solirubrobacteraceae bacterium | reverse complement strand
AGAACACGTGGCTGCTGGCGGCCGTGCTCGCGGCCGTCGCGGGCATCATCTGGATCGCGGCGATCGGGAACGCGGTGCCGTCGATGATCTTCTTCCTCATCGCGGCGCTGTTCTTCATCCTCGCCTTCACGCAGGGTGACGACGGCGCCGGCTGACGCGCGAGCACTCCCCACGCTCGGGCCCGTGACATCCCTGGACGGGCTCGCCGCGCGCCTCGAGTGCACAAGGCCCGGCAGGGACGCGGACCTGGGCGGGCTGCGCGCGCTCGTCGCCGGCGATCTCGGCGGCCTGTGGGCGGCGGTTCGCGCGCAGCTGCAGCGCGCGTGCGCCGTGG
The DNA here is from genome assembly GCA_035551055.1 of Solirubrobacteraceae bacterium. GTDB lineage: Bacteria > Actinomycetota > Thermoleophilia > Solirubrobacterales > Solirubrobacteraceae > CADCVQ01. Next base: position 12,604 of record DASZOA010000194.1, on the reverse strand, counting down.
TGGTGCACGGCGTGCCGACCGAGTCCGACGGCGTGCTGCTCGCGCTCGCGCTGGCGACCGGGACGCCCGACGCGAGCGGCAACGGCGGCCGGCTCATCTACGACGTGCGCCCGCGACCGCTTACCGAGCAAGGCGACGTGTCGACGACGCGCGAGGCGTTTGCGCTGCACTCGGACTCCACCGCGCTCGTGCGTCCGCACGACACCGTGTACCTGGCCTGTGTCGCGGCGGCGCACGGCCGCGGCGGCGAGTCGCGCGTGATGAGCGCCGAGCACGTCCGCGCGTCGCTCCCAGCCCGCGCGATCGCGGCGCTCGAGGAGCCGATCTTCCCGTTCGCGCTCAACGATCCCCTGCACGGCCGGGGCGTGCGCCGCGCGCCGGTGCTCCAGGGTGATGCGATTCGCTACCGGCGCGACGCGCTCAAGGTCGGCGAGCGCGCGTGCGGCGAGGCGCTGCCCGCCCGGGCCCGCACCGCACTCGACGCGCTCGAAGCCGTTCTCGCCGAGGAGGAGCACCAGCTGGCGTTCGGCCTGCGGCCGGGCGACGTGCTCGTCGTCGACAACCGCCGCGCGCTGCACGGGCGCACCGCATTCGCCGGCGGCGCCGACCGGCACCTGCGGCGGCTGAAGACGTTCGCGTGCTCGTGAGCGAGCCGGCGCCCTGGTGGCGGGCGCGGTCGCTCGCCCAACGCGCCGCCGGGGGCGACGGCGTCGGCGACGGCGTCGGCGTCGGCGACGCGCTCGCCGGCTGGCGGGCGGACTTCCCCGACGACGAGGTGCTGGCCGAGCGGCTGCGCGTCGCCGGCGGCGCGCCCGCCGAGCTGCCGGCGCTGCTGGCCGCCGCACGGCGCGGTCCCTCCCCGGGCGCATCCCCGCCGGCGTGGTGGCGCTCGATCGAAGACGCGTTCATGCGCGGTGGCAGCGCGCGCGCGTCCGAGCCCGGCGGCGGGCTGCTGGACGGCTGCCTTGCGCTCGTGCAGCCGTTGCGAGAGTGCGCCGAGCGCGAGCTCGAGCGCACGGCGGGGAGCGCGGCGGCACGGATCTTCTCGCGCTGGATCGCGCTCGAGCTTGCCGAGCTCAGCGCGCCCGCGGTGGCGCTCGAGCTGCGCGCGAGCGCGCTCGCCGGCGACCTGCACGGCGACACCGCCGAGGCGCGGGCGGCCGCCTTCATGGCCGGGCTCGGGCGCCCGCAGCGCGCGCTCGAGCTCCTCGCCGACAGCGCCGCGCTCGCCCGCCTCCTACACGACCGCCTGAGACTCGGCGTCGACGCCGCGCGCGAGCTCCTCGGCCGGCTCGACGCCGACCGGCCAAAGCTCGTGGCGCAGCTGCTCGGCGGCCGCGACCCCGGCCCCCTCGTCGCGGCGCGGCCGCTCGGCGATCCGCACGACGGCGGGCGGCGCGTCTGGGAGCTGGAGTTCGCGTCAGGGGCTCGCATCGTCCACAAGCCGCGCTCGCTGGCCGCCGACGCCGCCTACGGCGGCCTGCTGGCGTTCCTCGCGCGAGCCGGGCTCGAGCCGCCGCCGCGCGCGCCGGCGACGCTCGTCGCGGGCCCCGGTCACGGGTGGCAGGAGCGCGTCGAGCCGTCCGCCTGCCAGAGCAGGGGCGAGGTCGGCCGCTACTTCGCGCGCCTCGGCGCGCAGCTGGCGGTGCTGCACGCGCTGCGCGGGATCGACTTCCATCACGAGAACGTCCTCGCGGCGGGCGAGCACCCCGTGATCGTCGACCTCGAGGGGCTCTTCCACCCCCGCCTCGGCGGCGCCCGCGCCCGCGAGGTCGACCCGCTCGTCGCCGAGACCGGAATGGACTGCGTGCTGCGCGTCGGGCTGCTTCCGCGCGCCGACGTCGCCTTCGGGATCGACATCTCCGGGCTCGGACGCGATCCTCGCGCCGAGGTCGTCGTCGAGGAGGAGGCGTGGCGGGGATCGGGCACCGACGACGTGCGGCTCGAGCGCCGGCGCCTCGCGATCCGCCCCGGCGCGAACGTCCCGCGGCTCGGGGACGAGCCGGTCCGCCCGGCCGACTGGGTCGACGAGCTGGCGCAGGGCTTTGCCGCCGTGCACCGGCTGCTGCGCCGCCACCGCGACGAGCTGCTCGCCCCCGCCGGGGCCGTCGCAGCCTTCGCCGGCGCCCAGACGCGCGTCGTGCTGCGACCGACGCGCGCCTACGTCCAGCTGCTGCGCGGACAGCTCACCGACCCGGCGGCGCTTGCCGACGGGCTCGTGCGCGAGCGCGCGCTGAACGCGCTCTGGCGCGGCGCGCGCCGGCGCCCCGACCTGCGCGCCGCCGCCGCCGCCGAGCACCACGATCTGTGGCACGGCGACATCCCGAAGCTGACCAGCGCGCCGGGCAGCGCCGACCTGCGCCACCACGCGCTCGGCACGATCGCCGGGGCGCTCGCGCCGTGGACCAGCGAGGCGCTGGACTGCCTGCGGCGCCTCGACGAGCGCGACGAGGAGCGCCAGCTCGCGTTCCTGCGCGCGGCGGTGCTGGCGGCGGCGCCGCGCTGCGCGGTGCGCCGGGCGCAGGACGTCGCCGTGCACCGGGGGGAGCCCCTCGCGCGGGCGCGCGAGGTCGCCCGCCGGCTCGCCGTGCTCGCGCTGCGCGACGAAGACGGCGTGGGCTGGCTGAGCGCGCAGCCGGCCGCGGGCCACGCCGGGCGCGTCCTGCGCGCCGCCGGTCCCGGCCTGGCCGAGGGCGACACCGGGATCGCGCTCTTCCTCGCCCGTCTCGCGGCCGAGACCGGCGACTCCGCGGCGCGCGCCTGCGCGGCGGCGGCGGCGCGCCGCGTCGCAGCCGCCGACGTCGAGCCGACCGGCCTGTGGGACGGTGTGGAGGGCGTCGAGGCGGCGCTCGCGCTGCTGGAGCGGCTGCTCGCCGGGGAGCCGGACCCCGCGGCGGCAGCCGATGTCGCCGCGCTCGTCGGCCGGCTCCGGCGCGACCCGCGGGCAGCCGCCGCTAGGGCCGCGACGGCGGTCGAGCAGCCCGGCCTCATCGCGGGACTCGCGGGCGCGGGCCTCGCCTGGCTCGGGCGAGCGTCCGCCGCGCCCGCGCCTGCGAGCGGCTCGTCGCCGGCGACGCAGCGCTTACCCGGGCGGGTGTAGCCCGATCGGCAGCCGGGAACAACCGGCCCGGTGCTTGAGCTTCGCGACGTGTCGCGTCGCTACGGGCAGACCATCGCGCTCGACGGTCTGTCGCTTGCCGTTCCCGAGCGCGAGGTCGTCGGCTTCGTCGGCCCCAACGGCGCCGGCAAGACGACCGCGATGCGGGTCGTCATGGGCGTTCTCGAGCCCGACGCGGGCGAGGTCCACTGGCGCGGTGAGCCGGCCACGCGCGCGGCGCGCGCCACGTTCGGCTACATGCCCGAGGAGCGCGGGCTGTACCCGAAGATGCGCGTCGACCGGCAGCTGCGCTACCTCGCGAGCCTGCACGACCACGACAGTCGTGCGGCCGAGGCCGCGGCGGCGCGGTGGATCGAGCGCCTCGGGCTCGGCGAGCGGGCCCAGCAGCGCGTCGAGGAGCTCTCGCTGGGAAACCAGCAGCGCGTCCAGCTCGCGGCGGCGCTCGTCCACGACCCGCCGGTGCTCGTCCTCGACGAGCCGTTCTCGGGGCTCGACCCGATCGGCGCGGACGTCATGGCCGAGGTGCTGCACGAACGCGCGCGCGCGGGCGCCGCCGTGATCTTCTCCTCGCATCAGCTCGACCTCGTCGAGCGCCTCTGCGACCGCGTCGCGATCGTCGACGGCGGGCGCATCGTCGCTGCCGGGCGCGTCGAGGAGCTGCGCGCCGAGCGGTCACGGCCGCGGCTGCGCGTCGCCGTCGACGGCGCGGCGACGGGCTGGACCGACGAGCTCGACGGCGTCGACCTCGTCGAGCGCGACGAGCACGGCGTCCTGCTCGAGCTGCGCGACGGCGCCGACGACCAGCAGGTGCTGGACTCGGCGCGGCGGGCCGGACGCGTGCGGCTGTTCGCACGCGCGCGGCCGAGCCTCGCCGAGCTCTTCCGCGAGGTCGTCGAGCGATGACCCTCCGCCGGGCCGCGCTCCTCGTCGCCCGGCGCGAGTTCGGCGAGCGGATCCGCCAGCGCAGCTTCCAGCTCTCGACGGCGGCGACGATCCTCGTCGTCGCGGCGGTCGCGCTCGCCGCCGGGCTGCTCGGCGACGACACCGCCGAGCGCTACACCGTCGGCGCGCACGACCGCGAGGCGATCGCGATCGCCGAGGCCGCGGGCACGGCCGCCGGGGCGTTCGACGTCAGGCTCGAGCTGCGGCGCTACGCGAGCGCCGAGCAGGCACGCGCGGCGGTCGCGGCAGAACGTGTCGACGCCGCGATCGTCGACGGCGCGATCGTCGCCCGCGCCCGCCCCCCGGGCGATCTCGAGCAGGCGCTGCAGGCGGCTGCGCGCGACGTGCGCGCCGCGACCGCCCTGCGTGCCGAGGGGCTGTCGAGCGCCGAGGCGCGCCGCGCGCTCGCACCGCCGCCGCTCGCCGTGCGCGCGCTCGACGGCGCCGACGAGGACGAGCGGCGCGGCGTGGCGTTCGCCGCCTCGTTGCTGCTCTACCTGCAGCTGATCGTCTTCGGCCTCGCCGTCGCCACCGGCGTCGTCGAGGAGAAGGCCTCGCGCGTCGTCGAGGTGCTGCTCGCCGCCGTCCCGCCCCGAGCGCTGCTCGCGGGCAAGATCGCCGGGATCGGGCTGCTCGGGCTGGGGCAGCTCGGCCTGGCGGCGGTCGTCGGGCTCGCGGTCGCGTCGGCGAGCGGAGCGATCGACGTCGATGGGGCCCACGCGGACGTGCTGGCGGTCGTCCTCGCGTGGTTCCTGCTCGGCTACTTGCTGTGGTCGGCGATCTACGCGATCGCCGGCGTCATCGTCTCGCGCCAGGAGGACCTCCAGGCGTCGAGCACGCCCGTCACGGTCGTGCTGGTCGCCTGCTACCTCGTCGCGTTCCCGGCGCTCGATGCGCCCGGCTCGCCGCTCGCCGTTGTCGCGTCGCTCGTGCCGCTGTCCTCGCCGATCGTCATGCCCGTCCGCGTCGCGGTGGGGGAGCCGGGCGCCGCCGAGATCGCGGCTTCGCTTGGCCTGCTCGCGCTCGCGATCGCTGCGCTCGTGCCGCTCGCGGCACGGATCTACGAGGGCGGCGTGCTGCGGATGGGCAAGCCGCTGCGCGTGCGCGAGGCGTTGCGCGTCGGGCGCGCGGGGTAGGGGCGCGCGGCCGGGCCGTCCGGCGCATCGTTCCTGGCGCGACGGCTCGCGCCCGATCTCCGAGGGGCACGAGGGCTGCCCCTCCGCCTCGCGCCGCAGCTGGGGAGCCAGGATTCGAACCCGGTCTTCGTGGACCAAAACCACGCGTGCTCGCCGGTTACACCACTCCCCAGTGGCAACTTCAAGCCTACGCCGACCGGTCGCCCTAGGATCCCCCCATGCCCGCCCTCACCGCCGTCATCCTCGCCGCCGGCCAGGGAACGAGGATGCGCTCGCAGCTTCCCAAGATGCTGCACCCGCTCTGCGGGCGGCCGCTCGTGGCCTGGCCGATCGCCGCTGCCCAGGCCGCCGGGGCCGACGCGATCGTCGTCGTCGACTCGCCCGCCAAGCCGCTGGCGGGGCACCTGCCCGCGGGCGTGAGCATGGTCGTCCAGCCCGAGCCGACCGGCACCGGCGGCGCCGTCCAGGCGGCCGCGGCGCAGATCGACCCGTCGTCTCGGGTCGTCGTGCTGGCGGGCGACTCGCCGCTCGTCACGGCCGAGGCGATCGCGCAGCTGGTCGCCGCGCACGAGGCCGCCGGCGCGGCCGCGACGATGGCGACGGTGATCCTCGACGACCCGCGCGGCTACGGCCGCGTCGTGCGCGACGCCGACGGCAACGTCGAGCGCGTCGTGGAGACGAAGGCCGCCGGCGACGCGACGCCCGCGGAGCTGCTGATCGACGAGGTCAACAGCTCGATCTACGCCTTCGACGCCCGGCCGCTGCTCGACGCGCTCGAGCAGCTGAGCCCCGACAACGTCCAGGGCGAGCTCTACCTTCCCGACGTCCTGCCGGCGCTGCGCGCGGCCGGCCACGCGGTCAGAGCCCACCGGCTCGACGACCCCGCGATCGCACTCGGCGTCAACGACCGCGTCCAGCTCGCCGCTGTGCGCGCGATCGCCCAGCGGCGCATCCACGACGCCCACGGGCGCGCCGGCGTGACGATCGTCGACCCCGGCTCGACGCTGATCGACGTGACGGTCGCGATCGGCGAGGACACGGTCATCGAGCCGAGCTCGTTCCTGCGCGGAGCGACGCAGATCGGCCGCGGCTGCAGCGTCGGCCCGCTCACGACGCTGATCGACGCCGTCCTGCACGACGAGGTCGCGATCCCGCACTCCTACGTCGTGTCCGCCGAGATCGAGAGCCGGGCGACCGTCGGTCCGTTCGCCTACCTGCGGCCGGGCACGATCCTGCGCGAGCGCTCCAAGGCCGGCACGTTCGTGGAGATCAAGAACTCCGACGTCGGGCGCGGCAGCAAGGTCCCGCACCTGTCCTACATCGGCGACGCTGAGATTGGCGTGGACACGAACCTCGGCGCCGCGACGATCACCGCCAACTACGACGGCGTCAACAAGCACCGCACGACGATCGGCGACCGCGTGCACACGAGCGTCGACACGACCCTGATCGCGCCCGTGACGCTCGGCGACGACGCCTACACGGCCGCGAACTCCGCGATCACGAAGGACGTCCCGCCGGGCGCGCTCGGCGTCGCCCGCGAGCGCCAGACGAACATCGAGGGCTACGCCGAGCGCAAGCGCCGCCGCGCGGACTAGACTCGATCATGTGAGCACGCTGCAGACGCAGCCCGCGCCGTCGACGCGTCTCGAGCTCGGCTACGACAAGAAGCTCATGCTCTTCTCGGGGCGCGCGAACCCCGACCTCGCCGCGAAGATCGCCGACAAGCTGGGCATCGCGCCCGGGCCGGTCACGCTGCGCACGTTCTCCAACGGCGAGGTCTACTGCCGCTACGGGGAATCGATCCGCGGCGCCGACGTCTTCATCGTGCAGCCGACGTGCGCCAACCCCGCCACCGGGATGACGCCCAACGACACGCTCATGGAGCTGCTGCTGATGATCGACGCCGCCGTCGGCGCCAGCGCGCATCGCGTGATCGCCGTCACCCCGTGGTTCGGCTACAGCCGTCAGGACAAGAAGTCCGCGCCGCGCGAGCCGATCTCCGCGCGCCTCGTCGCGCGCATGCTCGAGCGCGCGGGCGCCGACCGGATCGTGACGATGGATCTGCACGCCGGCCAGATCCAGGGCTTCTTCTCCAAGCAGGTCGACCACATGACGGCGATCTTCATCCTCACGCAGTACTTCCGCGACCTCGGCCTGCAGGACCTCGTCGTCGTCGCGCCCGACGCCGGCCGCGTCAAGCTCAACAAGAAGTTCGCCTCCAAGCTCGGCGCCGACCTCGCGATCCTCGACAAGGAGCGCCCCGCCCAGCAGGTCGCCGAGATCGGCTACGTCATCGGCGACGTGCACGACCGCACCGCGGTGATCGTCGACGACATGATCGACACCGCGGGCACCCTGGCCGCAGCCGGGCGCACGGTGCTCGACGCCGGCGCCCGCCGCGTGTTCGCCGCCGCCACGCATCCCGTCCTGTCGGGCAGCGCCTACGAGACCCTCGCCGCCTCGGGCTTCGAGCAGATCGTGGTCACCGATACCATCCCGCTGCGTCCCGGCGCGCCCGACATGATCCGTGTGCTCTCCTGCTCGGAGCTGCTCACCGACACGATCCGCCGGATCTTCACCGACGACTCGGTGAGCGCGGTCTTCCAGGGGGAGAACCAGCTGTTCTGATGGCCGCCGCCGGCTGATGTTGCTGGTGGTGGGGGCCACCGCGGACGCCGGCGAGGCGGAGGTGGCCGCGGCCATCCCGGGCGGAGCGGTGCTCGAGCTCGTGCCGCCTGCGGACGCGAGCCCCCTGACCGCCGCCCGCCACGCCGGCGAGCGCTTCGACCGCGGCGCGCTGCTGGAGGAGGCACGCGCCGACGCCCCGTTGCGGGTCCTGCTCGTCCACGGCGGGCTGCTCGCCCCGCTCACGCCGCACTACGCGGTCCGCGACCTGGCCGCCGAGTTGGGCGCCGCGCTGGTCATCGCGGTGCCGGTCGGGTCGCGCAGCGTCGACGCCGCGCGCCTGGGCGTCGAGGCCGCCCGCGGCGGCGGTCTGCGGGTCGCCGCGGTCGTGCTCACGGGCTGGCCCGACCCGCCCTCGCGCGCCCAGCTCGACGACCGCGCGCTCGCCCACGAGCTCACGGGCGTCGCGGTGCTCGTCCTCGGCCCTGGCGAGCCCGCACCCGACTGGGATGTCGCGGAGTGGACCGCCGGCGCCGGCGACGGCGCTGCAGCGAGCGACGGCGTGCCCGGTCGCGTGGCGCTGGAGCCCTACCGCGCCTGGGAGGGCGAGGGTCCCGGCGACCCGCGCGAGACGCCGCGCCCGCGGCTCATGGACGCCCTCGAGGCGGTGGTCGCCGTCGAGGGGCCCATGCTGGCCACCCGCGCCTACGCGGTCGTCAACCGCGCCGGCGGCGGGCGCAAGCTGACCTCGGTGGCCCGGGCGCCGCTGGCCAGCGCGCTGCACTGGCTCGCCCGCGACCGCCGCGTGGAGCTCACGTCCGCCGACGAGGTCCCCGGCCAGGGCGACGACGTCGTCCGTGCGCCCGACGCCCCGCAGGTCCGCGTGCGTGAGCTCGGGCCGCGGGACCTCACCGAGGTCCCCCTCACCGAGATCTCCGAGCTCATGCGCCGTCTACGCGCCGCCCACACCGCCACGCGCCCCAACGAGCTGAAGCGCGCCGTCCTGGACACCTACGGCCTGCGCCGCCTCACCGCCCGCGCTGACGAGTACCTCGGCGCGGCGGTCGACCTGCTCGGCGACTGACGCGTGGTGCCCCAGCCGTCCTGCCGTGGTGTCGCACGGCGACCCTCAGGCAGGACGCTTGGACGGCTAGCCCCCGCCCCGTAGCACGAACCCACGCGCGGCGAGCACCTCGAGGTCGTCCTCGAAGGCGGCGAAGTCGCGGGCCAGGAGGTGGTCCAGCGGGCGGCCCGAGGGACCGGTGCGCCGCACCCAGCGACGCAGGAGGCCGCCGCCCACGCGCTCGGTGGCCTCGTCGGTCAGCGTGAGCAGGATCCCCAACTCGGGCCGGTGGTCGAGCTCCCCGGTGATCACCGAGATGGGGTCCACGTCGAGGACCGCGCACAGCTCGTCGTCGTCGAGCCCCAGGCGCTCCATCAGGCGCAGGGCGGGGGAATCCACGGGGCCGAGCGTACCCGGGCCGGGATCCGGGTGCACCAGCGACCACGATCCGCCCCGGCCCGGCGGGGCCGCACCACCGAGCCGGCCGGCCCCACGATCAATCGGGGTCCGGGTGCTCCTCGCCGGGCCACATCCCGGTCAGGCCGGCCCACCCGTGGGCCAGGCCCCGGCTCACGAAGGCACGCACGACGGCGAGGATCGCTCCCTGCATCGCCGTGGCGAACAGGAGCTGGGGCACCGTGGTGTTGCGGGTGGTGGGCTCGGGGGGCTCCTCGTCGGAGACCACGCCCCAGAGCTTGTTGAAGGCCTGGCGGCCGACGATGCCCGCGAGGAGACCGACGACAAACCCGGTAGCCTTGAAGAGGGCGTTCATCGGTGAAACGGGTACCCGACACGTCAGGACGTCAAGCCGGGACAATGTGAGGCATGGGCGAGCGAGGCGACGAGCGACCAGCATCACCGCATCAGGCCGAGGACCTCCTGCGCCGCGCCTTGATCGACAGCGACGACGCGGCCGCGGTCGCGCTGCGCGTCGGCGGCCTGGCGCTCAGCGAGGCTCTGACTATCGTCTTCCATGGCCGGCGCGACCTGGGCACCCTGGCCACCTACGTGGCCAACGGCGGGCGCGGGGCGGGCGCCGCCATCGGCTTCGACGAGCTGCTGCGCGTGCCCTGCGACCTCGACCTGGGCGACGCGCGCGATCGCGCGGAAGCCGAGGCGCTCTACGCCCAGCAGGCCGCCGTGCTGCGCGATGCCCTGGTGGCCGCCGATACCGTGCTGAGCCTGTGGTGCGAGGCGCTGGCCGCCGCGCCGCACGCCCGGGTCGCCGTCGACCGCTCGCCCCGGGCCCCCGCGCAGCTTCCGGTGCCCCGGCTCATGCCCGTCGCGCTGGTCGACCGCGACACCGGCCTCACGGTGGCGCCGGTGTGCAACGCGCGGCCGCTGGCCGAGGGCCGCCCGCCGATGGGCATCGCCTGCGCCCAGCAGGACGTCGCGCACGTGTACCCGCTGCCCGACGACCCCCAGGCCTGCCTGGAGGACTTCGTCGCACGCGCGGGCGAGCACGCCCGGGCGCTGGCCGAGCGCCTGCGCCACCAGGAGGCCTCGGTGCGCCGCTTCCTCGAGCTCAACGACGACGGCTTCGACGAGGCGGGCTGAAGCGCAGGGAGCGGCGTGCGCCGCGCCACGAAGACGGCGCGCTCCGCCGACGCCTCGTCTACCCTGCGCGCGTTCGCGATGCCCGCACGCCCACGCACGCTCGCGCTGCTCGCCGTCGCGACGATCGTCCTGCTCGCGGTCCCCGCCGGTGCCGGCGCGGCCGAGCGCCCGGAACGCCGCGCGCTCACCGCCTACGGCCCGGACAACCGCCACCTTCTCGACGGCGAGTGGCTCTTCCGCCTCGACGAGGCCGACCAGGGCCTGAAGGACCGCTGGCAGCGGCGCATCCCCACGACCGGCTGGTCGACGGTCGAGGTGCCCGACGCCTGGAACGCCGGCGACGAGTCCAACGCCTCCATGGTCGGCACGGTGGGCTGGTATCGCAAGGACTTCCGCCTGCCCTCGCGCAGCGAGCGCTTCGAGTGGACGGTGCGCTTCGAGTCGGTCAATTACCGCGCGCGAGCCTGGCTCAACGGCGAGGAGATCGGGCGCAACAGCGGTGCGTACCTGCCCTTCGAGCTGCGCATCCCCGCCGACGAGCTGCGGCGCAGCGGCACCAACCGCCTGGTGGTCCGCGTCGACAACCGCCGCCTGCCGACCGACTTCCCGCCCTCGGGGATCAACGACCAGGAGATCCCGGTCGGCGGCTGGTGGAACTACGGCGGGCTGCTACGCGAGGTCTACCTCAAGCGCATCGACCGGGTGAGCATCGAACGCGTCGACGTGCGCCCGGAGCTGAAGTGCGCCACCTGCGACGCCACCGTCCGCGCGGCGGTCACCGTGCGCAACTTCGACTCGCGCACCCGCGGCGTCACGGTCACGGGGTCCTTCGGCGGACGCGACCTGCCCATGGGCACGCGCCGCGTGCGCCCGGGGCGCGCGGTCACGTTCATCCGGCGCATCGCGGTGCGCGACCCGCGGCTGTGGTCGCCCGACGACCCCAACCTCTACTCGGTGCGCTTCCGCGCCCGCGCGCTGGGGATCCAGCGGGCCGAGTGGAGGCTCAAGAGCGGCATCCGCTCGGTGACCGTCGAGGACGGCCTGCTCATGCTCAACCACGAGCGGGTCAACCTCCGCGGCTTCGGCCTGCACGAGGACGACCGCGAGCTGGGCTTCGCGATCCCCCGCTCCAAGATGCGCCTGGTCGGGCGCCTGGCCAAGGAGCTGGGCGGCACGATCGTCCGCGCGCACTACCCGCTGCACCCCTACTTTCACGAGTACGCCGATCGCATCGGGCTGATGGTCTGGTCGGAGGTGCCGATCTACGCGCTCAAGACGCAGGCGCTGGCGGAGATGGGGGTGCGCGACGCGGCGGTAAAGCTGGTGGAGGCCAACGTCCGTCAGAACGCCAGCCATCCCTCGGTCGCCCTTTGGTCCATCGGCAACGAGCTGTCGGCGCGACCGGGGCCGGTGCAGGAGGACTACCTGCGCCGTGCCGCCCGCGCGGCGCGGCGGCTGGATCCCGGCCGCCCCGTCGGCTACGCGGTGAACGCCTATCCGGCCGCGGGTTGCCAGGAGGCCTACGCCGAGCTCGACGTGCTGGGCTTCAACGACTACTTCGGGTGGTACCCCGGTCCCGGCGGCCAGGTCGCCGATCGGGAGGACCTCTCGCCCTTCCTGGACTCGGTGCGGGCCTGTTACCCGGAGAAAGCCATCGTGGTGTCGGAGTTCGGCGCCGAGGCCAACCGTCCCGGGCCAGTGGAGGAGAAGGGCACCTTCGCCCACCAGCAGGACTTCGTGAACTTCCACTCGGACGTCTACGACACCAAGGCCTGGCTGAGCGGCGCGATGTACTGGGCGCTGCAGGAGTTCCGCGTGCGCCCGGGCTGGGACGGGGGCAACCCGCGGCCCACGCCGCCGATCCACACCAAGGGGCTCATCACCTTCGACGGCTGGCGCAAGCCCGCGGCCGACGACGTCCAGCGCCGGTTCTCGACGACCCAGCAGTTCGGCACGCCGCGGTAGGGCACGCGGCGTTCCGGCGCACTCGGCGCCGCGTCCGACGCGCACCGCGGCGCGGCCGCCCCGCCCGCGCGCACGCCCCCGAGACGCTACCCTCCCGCGTCGGAATGGCCACCGCCACCGCCACCCGGCTCGAGCTGGCGCTGCGCGATCCCGCCGGAGGCTCGCGGGCCGCCCGCCGCCTGCGCCGCCAGGGGC
>DASZOA010000193.1:0-5204 GCA_035551055.1 Solirubrobacteraceae bacterium | reverse complement strand
TCGCAGACCACCGGCTCCCCGCCCGCCTGCCGCACGTCCTCCGCGGGATCGGGGTTGCGGATCAGCGAGATCACCTCGTCGCCGCGACCGCTCACCAGCCGCGTAAGCCGCAGCGCGATCTGGCCGTGGCCTCCGGCGATGACGACCTGCATCCGCCTGATGCTAATCGTTGACGCGGGGGCGCTTCCGCGTAGTTCGCCGGTCGGCGTGTGAGAGACCGGATGAACGCGGAGGTCGTGGACGCGACGGCCGGCTCGTGTCCGTGCCGGAGCCGCCGTCGCCGGAGTCCTCGGCGGCACGCGACGACGAGGTACCGACGCCGGCGCATTGCGCGGCGAACGCGGCCGGCGTGCGCATCTCCAGCCGCCGATGTGCGTGTGCGAACAACGACGTGGCGCGCGCGCCAGGCACGCGATAGCGTGGTCGCAATCACGGAGATCGCCGAGCGCTGGTGAGGCGATCGTTCACCGACAGCGCTGGTAGCCCGGTCCACAGGCGACGCGATCAGCCGTGCGTACGTCGCGCTCTCCTCCCGGCAGGAGGAGAGCCACAACACGCAACCACCCCAAGGAGCGTGTCCATGGAAGCGACCGCCAACTCGTGGCGGCAGCAGCTTGCGCCCTTCCGAGTGGAAGTACACAACGAGACCGATGTCGCACGCGTCGTGCCCGTTGGCGAGCTTGACATCGGCACCGTGCGCGAGCTCGAGGCGCAGCTGCGCGAGTTGCACGACGCCGACTTTCACCACGTCGTGCTCGACCTGCGCCAACTCAGGTTCATCGCCCTGACGGGCGTCGCGCTGATCTTCGCCGAACATCGCCTCGCGCGCACGAGCGGGCGCGAGTTCTCGCTCATCAGCGGACCACCAGTCATCCAGCGCGCCCTGCAGGCGTTCGCTGACGAGCTTCCGTTCGTCGACGCGCCAGCGTCCGATCCCCGCAGCCCGACCGGCGCACGGGCCGCCCCACAGCACCGCATCAGCGAGGCGGCCCTGTCGGCCGCGGTCCGCGAGCTGCGCACCCAGCGCCACCGCCCGATCTTCCACTGATGGAGCGCATGACCCACCGACTGCAGCCCGACCACAACCCACCCCGCGGCGGCGGCGATGCGGAGCTTGCAAGCGGCCCGTCGCCCACCGCCGCGATCTCCAACCACGTCGTCCGGCTGATGTCCCAGCACATCGGTCGCGGCCCCACGAAGGCGCGCACGATCATGAACGACGACCTGGTCTGCGTGGTGTTGCAGGACACACTGACCAAGGGCGAGCGCCTGCTCGTCCGCGACGGCCACAGCGACGTGGTGCTGCAGATGCGCAAGGCCCACCAACGCGTGATGTACGCCGACCTCGCCGCGGGCGTCGAGCAGATCCTGCAGCGCAGGGTCCTGGCCGTCATGTCCGACAACCACATCGACCCCGATATCGCCATCGAGGCCTTCGTGCTCGCTCCCGATCCCGAGAACGCGCCGGCCGCCGCGGCGCAGCACCTCAAGCGGCTGGAAGCGCTGGCCGGCGGCGGCTGAGCCTCAGCGCAGATCGACCGCGCCCGTCTGGCTCAGCCCATGCTCACCCGATGATCTGCAGCTTGATCGTGCCGCGCTTGGACATCTGAGCGCTGGTCGACACCTCGCACGACTTGCTGTTCTTCAGCGGCTGCTTGAGCCTCCTGGTCGACGGCTTCCTGACGTTGAACTGGCCGGCTGCGGTGTCGGCCTTCGTGCCTCTGCGACACGCCACGGTCCACGAGATCGCCGTCCTCGCGGCGGGGCTCGGCGTGACCTTCACCTTGATCCCCTCCGGCTCGTCGATAGTCGCGTGCGCGAGAGTCGCCGGAAAGTCGCCCTTGGCGGTGCTGCTGCCGAGCACCTTCTCCTCGCGCGAGGCGCCGTCGTCGGCCTCGCCGGCGCGGTTCGCGCTGTCGGACTCCGTCGACCCGCACGCCGCGAGGGCGGCGGCAAGCGTCGCCAGCGTCGCGACGATGAGCGGTCTGGTGAGCATGGTCTTCATGGGCGGCCTTTCCTGAGGGACCCGCGGGAGCGGCGCTGGCCGGCATCCGGGCGATCGGGGTCGTAGCTTCGCAATCGTGACGAGGGGCCGCGCCGGCTGCGAAGGTCGTCGGCTCTCGCTCCGGCGGCGCGGGAGCGTCAGATCGCTGCCGCCACGGCGTCGGCGTCGTCGGCGGAGACCAGGAGCCGCTGAAACGCGGCATCACGCAGGTGCACGATCACGGCCGGCTTGCCGGCGTACAGCGCGGCGAAGTCCTTCCCCCCGCGGTGACGCCAGGTCCCGAGAGCGATCCGCCCGGGCAGGCCGGTGCCGGGGGCGCGAAGCCCGCGCAACTCGCGGAACGGCCGGCGGCTGACGTGCAGATCCTGCACGGCGTCGAGCGGGACCCGAACGTCGCCGTGAAGAGCGCCCAGCTTCTCGGGCCGTGAGAGCCGAAGCACGAGCTCGCCGTGCTCGGCAAAGAGCATCGCCATCCGCAGACAGGGTCGCAGAATCGGTCTCGCGGCAGCTCCTGTCGATCGGCGCGCGTCAGGCGCGCCAGTCGAAGAGCGCGAGCGTGGCGGTCAGCTCGAAGATGCGCTGCACCTGGCGCGGGCCGGGAACCAGGGTGAGGCGCCAGCCTTCGCGTTCTGCGGACTGCCGCAGCCCGATGAGCACGCGCAGCCCGGTGGAGTCCATGAACTCGACGTCGCGCAGGTCGATCACGATCCGCTCGTGGCCGGCGCCGCGCAGCCAGGACACCGCGCGCTCGAGCTCGCCGGCCCACGCCAGATCGAGCTCGCCCATCACAGTCACGACGACCTCGTCGCGACCGAGCACGACGTCGTACGAGAACGGCTGCGCCGACGACGAGGAAAACGCGGTCACGAGCACCACCTGCCGATCGAGGGCCCAATTCTCATACGGCCTTCTTCGGCAGCGCAGACATCGCGCTTTAGTCGACGGCGCGCATCCCGCGGCCGCGCTCGCCGACGGTGATCGCGTCGAGCTAGCGGCGGCGGGCAGCGTCCCGCTGCACGAGGACCTTGACGAAGGCCGGCGTGCAGTTGGCGCGACCGACGACGCCGATCCGCAGGCGGCCCTTGCTGCGCGCGACCTTCAACACGACCCTCGCCCTGCCCTTGGCGTTCGTCCGCGCCACCGCGACGACCTTGCGCCCGTTCGCGCGGCGAACGGCCAGCCGCACGCGCCGCAGTGGGCCGCGAGGGCCGGCGGCGTGCGCCGTGAGCGCGATACGGCGGCGCTTCGTGCGAATCAGCTTGCGCGAGGTGCGCACGCGGCACGAGCTCTTCGGCAGCGGGGTCCGGATCGCGGTTCCGGCCGCCGCGGGCGCGAGCGGCGTGCCGGCGGCGGTCGTCACGGACTGGGCCGCGATGCCCGCGGACGCGCCGCCCGACCAGATCGTCACGGAATCCACGTCGCCGGTGAACGGCAGCCGGCATGCGCCCATATAGGAGCCGAAGTACGTCCCCTCGGGCATCGAGTCGTACTCGATCGCGGTGCCGGCGGGCGTGGCGAACGGGCCTCCGACCTCGTGGCCGTCCACGAAGAGGCGAAGGCGGCTGCCGTCGAACGTGCCGCTGACCCGGTGCCAGGCGCCGTTCCAGACGGCGCTCGCCGGCGCGGCGGCGGACACGAAGTAGCGCTCGCCGTCGAAGACGTAGAAGGCGACGCCGCCGTCCCTGCCCGTGTACAGGCCGTAGGCGCCGGCGAAGCAGCCGACGCTGCCGTGCGCGACGAGGTAGCGGTAGACGCCCGGCGACGAGTCGGCCCGCGCCACGACCTCGACGGTCAGCGTCTGCAGGTCGAGGCGCCGGCCGTCGGAGACGCGCACCGACGCGCCGGCGCCGAAGCGCAGCGCGCCGCCCGAGGCGCCCGCGATCCAGGCCGGGTCCTCGGCGTCGGCGACCGGACTCGCGCCGAGCACGCCGTGCAGGCGCAGCGGCCCCGCGTCGTGCGCCGTCTGGCCGGCGCCTTCGTCGAAGCTCCAGTGCCCGGCGAGGGCGGGAGCGGCGGCCGCGGGCGCAGCCGTCGCCGTCAGCGCCACGGCGGCGCCGAGCAGCCCCGCGACGGCGATCCTCCGAATCTGCCCGGCGAGCTCGGGTGCAGGGCTGCGCATGTGCGTCCACCTCCGTGTGGTAGGCCTGTCTGAGCAGCAACGGCCGCGGACCGGCGAAACGTTCGGGCGCCCGCGAAGATTCGCTATGCCGAGCGGCGCAGCGGCGCGCCGAGCCGCGCCCGGGTGAGCGCGACCGCCTCGGGATTGCTGTCGACGAGCACGAACCGCCGGCCGAGCGAGCGGCAGACCGCACCGAGCGTGCCCGATCCCGCGAACGGATCCAGGCACCAGCCGCCGGGACGCGACGACGCGGCCACCATCCGGCGCACGATGCCCTCCGGCTTCTGCGTCGGGTAGCCGGTCTTCTCACGCGAGTTCGTCGGAACGATCGTGTGCCACCAGCAGTCGCTCGGGCGCTTGCCGCGCGCGGCCTTCTCGCGGCCGACGAGGCCCGGCGCCATGTACGGCTCGCGGTCGACCTCGGCGTCGTCGAAGTGGTAGCGATCGCGGTCGCGCACGTAGACGAGGATCGTGTCGTGCTTGGCGGGCCAGCGGCGCTTGGGGCGGCCGCCGTAGTCGTAGATCCAGATCAGCTCGTTGAGGAACGTCTCGGGGCCGAACAGCTCGTCGAGCAGCAGCTTGCAGCGGTGCGCCTCGCGGTAGTCGAGATGCAGGTACAGCGTGCCGTGCGGGGCCAGCAGCTCGCGCACGCGCTCCAGGCGCGGCGCGAGGAACGCCGCGTAGTCGGCGTACGCATCGGCGTAGCCGAGCCCGCCGCGGCGTCGCTCGACGCCCGTGTTGAACGGCGGGTCGAGGTAGGCCATGTCGAACGTGCCCCGGGGCAGCGCGGCCATCGCAACGAGGTTGTCGCCCGCGATCAGCAGATCGTCTTCGAGGACGACCGCATCGCCTGCCGTCAGCGTGCGCACGCGCCGCAGCGTACGGCCGGAGGCGGCGGCGCGCGCCCGGCGACGAGTTTGCGAGCCTAGGGACGGTGCCGTCCCCCGTCCGCCGCGTGCTCGCGCTCGTCGCCGTCGTCGTGCTCTCCGTCGCCGCCGTGATCGCGCTCTTCCCGGGCGACACGAGCCGGCCGCGGCTCGTGCCCGGGACCGGCGCCGACACCGACCCGCTCGCCTACAC
>DASZOA010000192.1:0-5957 GCA_035551055.1 Solirubrobacteraceae bacterium | reverse complement strand
GCGGCGTCAGCGACGAGGGCGTTCTGACCGACCCCGATCCGTTCGAGGCGGAGGTCAAGCGCATGATGCTGGCGCGGTCGCGCCATCCGGTTCTGCTGCTGGACGGCACGAAGGCCGGGCAGGTGGCGCTCGCGGTGGTGGGGGATGTCAGCAGTGTTCGAACGATCATCTGCACCGGATTTGAAGAACCGGCGGTCGCGCGCATGCGGGCGTGCGGCGTCTCCGTTCAAGCCGTCTAGGCCCCCATTTCCCTTGAGAAACGGCGTGTGTGCGGCGTTTGCTCGTAGATGTACGCGCTGGCCCTTGACTTGTGCGGTTCTGTGCGGTTATGTTCGAACGGTGAGGCCGAGTACGAGCGCTGCAGAGCACCCACAGCCGACGCGCATCCTGGTCCCGGCCCAGCGCAGAGAGCTCATCGCCGAGCGTCTGCAGGCGGGCGGCAGCGTCACCGTCGCCGAGCTGGAACGCGAGTTCGGGATGTCGGCGATGACCGCGCGGCGCGACCTCCAAGAGCTCGAGCGCCAGGGCCGCGCCCGCCGCACCCATGGCGGCGCCGTGGTTCCGCAGACGACGCGCAAGGAGGACTCCTTCCGCAGCCGCCTCGGTCAGGCGGCCGACGCCAAGCAGCGCCTCGGCGCCGCCGCCGCCGCGCACCTCGTTGATGGAGAGGCGGTGTTCGTCGACAGCTCGACGAGCGCCTACGCAGCAGTCCAGTGCCTGCTCGTCGCGGGCCGCCGGCTCACGGTGCTGACGAACTCGATCCCGGTGATGGACCTCGTCGCGCAGACCGACGCTCCGAACGTGTCGCTGATCGGCCTGTCGGGCTCGCTGCGCGCCGCGACACGCTCCTTCGTCGGGCCGCAGACGATCGATGCGATCGAGCGCCACTTCGCCGACAAGCTCATCTTCAGCGTCAAGGCCGTCACGCGCGGCGGGACGCTCACGGAGGCCGACGCGCTCGAGGCGGAGGTCAAGGCGACGATGGCGGCTCGCGCACGCGAGTCGCTGCTCCTCGTGGACGGCTCGAAGTTCGAGGCGACGGGACTGAACGCGATCACCGAGGTCGACGCGGTCGGGCGGGTGCTGGTCGCGGACACGGCGAGGGAGCACATCACGCCGCTGCGTCGCAGGGGCGTCACGGTGGAGGAGGTCAGGTGAGCCAGCTCGCAGAACCGCAGCCCGGTGTGGCGCAGGACGACGCGCCGATCCTGGAACTGCGTGACGCCGTGAAGTCCTACGGTGCCGTGCGCGCCCTGCGCCACGGCACGATCGCGCTGCGCTCCGGCGAGGTCCGCGCGCTCGTCGGCGAGAACGGCGCCGGCAAGTCGACGCTCGTCAAGCTGCTGGCCGGCGTGATCCGGCGCGACGGCGGCGAGATGCTCGTCGACGGCGAGGTCGTCGACTTCCACGCGCCGCCCGACGCGCGCGCCGCCGGCATCGCGGTCATCTACCAGGAGCCTACGCTCTTCCCCGACCTGTCGGTCGCCGAGAACGTCGTCATGGGCCGCCACCCGCTCAAAGGTGGGCGCCGCATCGATCGCAGGGCGATGCACGACGAGGTCCAGGACCTGCTCGACCGCCTCGGCGTGCGCCTGGACGCCGAGCGGCCGGTCCGCGGCCTGTCGATCGCCGACCAGCAGATCGTCGAGATCGCCAAGGCGCTGAGCTTCGAGGCGCGCGTCCTGATCATGGACGAGCCGACGGCGGCGCTCTCGGGCCCGGAGGTCGAGCGGCTGTTCGGCGTCGTCCGCGCCCTGCGCGACCGCGGCGCGGCGGTGCTCTTCATCTCCCACCGCCTCGAGGAGGTCTTCGAGATCTGCTCGACGGTGACCGTCATGCGCGACGGCGAGGTCGTCTTCGCCGGCGACACCGCCGACCTGACCACCGACGAGCTCGTGCGCAGGATGGTCGGCCGCGAGCTCACCGCGCTGTTTCCGAAGCTCGACAGCGAGGTCGGCCCGCCGGTCCTGCGCGTCGAGCGCCTCACCCGCGAGGGTGTCTTCACCGACGTCAGCTTCGAGGTCCGCGCGGGCGAGATCGTGGCGCTGGCCGGCCTGGTCGGCGCCGGCCGCAGCGAGGTCGCGCGGGCGATCTTCGGCATCGACAAGCCCGACGCCGGAGCGGTTCACGTCGGCGCCAAGCGCCTGCCCGCCGGCCGCCCGCTCGCCGCGATGCGCGCCGGCATCGGCTTCGTCCCCGAGGACCGCCGCCAGCAGGGCCTGGTCATGGACCACTCCATCCAGCGCAACGTGACGCTCACGCGGCTGAAGGCGCTGGCGACGTTCGGCCTGCTGCGCGGGGTCGCGGAGCGCTCGCTGGCCGCCGAGTGGGCCAAGCGGCTGCAGCTGAAGTACCACCGCCTCGACGACCCGGTCGCCTTCCTCTCCGGCGGAAACCAGCAGAAGGTCGTCCTCGCGAAGTGGCTGGCGACGGACCCGAAGGTGCTGATCGTCGACGAGCCGACGCGCGGCATCGACGTCGGCACGAAGGCCGAGGTCCACCGCCTGCTGTCCGAGCTCGCGCAGAAGGGGCTGGCGGTGCTCATGGTCTCCTCCGAGCTGCCCGAGGTGCTCGGCATGGCCGACCGCGTGCTCGTCATGCACGAGGGGCGGATCACCGGCGAGCTCAGCCGCGCGGAGGCCGACGAGGAGTCGGTCATGCGGGCGGCGACCGGTCAGGTCGTGGTGGCGGCATGAGCACCCCGGCCGAGTCCGCCGTCGCGCCGCAGGCCGCGATCGGCTCGCGCAGCGGCGAGCGCGCCCGCCGCATCACCGAGATCGCCTTCCGCGTGCGCGAGCTCGGCATCGTGCTCGCGCTCGCCCTGCTGATCGTCGTGACCGGGATCCTCGAGCCGCGCTTCATCGGCGCCGGCTCGCTGCGCAACCTCGCGCTCAACGCGGCGATCATCGCGATCCTGGCCGTCGGCCAGACGCTCGTCATCCTCACCCGCAACATCGACATCTCGGTCGGCTCGATCCTGGGGCTGAGCGCGTTCATGGCGGGGTCGCTGCTGTCCAACGACCCGGGCCTGCCGATCCCGCTCGTGATCGCGCTCGGCATGGGCCTCGGCGGCGCGTGCGGCCTGCTCAACGGCGTCCTCGTGACGTTCGGGCGCGTGCCCGCGCTCGTCGTCACGCTCGGGACGCTCTACATCTTCCGCGGCCTGGCGTTCCTGTGGACCGACGGGCGCCAGGTCAACGCCGAGACGCTGCCCGACCGCTTCCTGAACCTCGGCACCGACTCGCTGCTGGGCGTGCCGATCCTCGTCCTGTTCGCGCTCGTCGTGGTGCTCGTCGTCGGCCAGTGCCTGCGCAACCTGCGCTTCGGCCGCGAGTTCTACGCGATCGGGTCCAACCCCGAGGCCGCGCGGCTGGCGGGCATCCGCACCGATCGCCGCGTCAACACCGCGTTCGTCATCTCCGGCGCGCTCGCCGGCCTCGGCGGGGTGCTGTTCACCGCGCGCTTCGGCACCGTCGACGCGACCGCCGGCACCGGCTACGAGCTGACGGTCGTGGCGGCCGCCGTCGTCGGCGGCGTGGCGATCTTCGGCGGCAGCGGCAGCGTCTACGGCGCCGCCCTGGGCGCGCTGCTGCTCGGGTCGATCACCTCCGCGCTGATCGTGCTGCGGGTCGACGCGTTCTGGCAGATGGCCGCGATCGGCGCCCTGCTCGTGCTCGCGATCGCGATCGACCGCTTCGTCAGCCTGCGGCTCGAGGCCGCCCTGCGACAAAGGAGCTCGCGCCGTGCCACCGGCTGAGACAGAGACCGTGACGGCCACGGGCCGGTCGGCGGCACGCGAGCTGCTCGGCCGCTGGGAGGTCCTCGTGGCCGGCCTGCTGCTGGCGACGCTGATCGTCGGCCAGAGCCTGTCGAGCGAGTTCCTCACCGCCGACTCGTTCACGACCGCGTCGCTGGACCTCAGCGAGGTCGCGCTGATCGCGCTCGCGCTGGCGCTCGTCGTCGTCGCCGCCGAGATCGACCTCTCCGTCGCCTCCGTGCTCGCGCTGTCGAGCGCCGTGATGGCGGCGCTGTGGAACGCCGGGCTGCCGATCGAGCTGATCATGCCGATCTGCATCGGCGTCGGCGCGCTGTGCGGCGCGTTCAACGGCTTTCTCGTGGCACACCTCGGGCTGCCGTCGCTGGCCGTGACGATCGGCACGCTGGCGCTGTTCCGCGGCCTGGCGTACGTCGTGATCGGCGACAGCTCGGTGACCGACTTCCCCGTCGCCTGGACGGACCGCGCGTTCGGCAACTTCGCCGGCACGGCGATCCCGAACACGATGATCCTGTTCGCGGTGCTCGCCGTGGCGTTCGGCGTGCTGCTGCACGCGACGCCGTTCGGACGCAGCGTGTTCGCGATCGGCGCCAACGTCGAGGCCGCGCGCTTCTCCGGGCTGCGCGTCAAGCGCGTCAAGATGTGGCTGTTCGTCATGTCCGGCGCCGTCGCCGCGCTGGCCGGCGTCGTCATCAGCCTGCGCAACTCGACGGCGGCCGCCAACGTCGGTCAGGGCTTCGAGCTCGTCGCGGTCGCGGCGGTCGTCCTCGGCGGCGTCTCGATCTTCGGCGGGAAGGGCTCGATCCTCGGCGTCGTCCTGGCGCTCGGCCTGCTCGGCGCGATCCAGAAGTCGCTCACGCTCGCCGAGGGCATCTCGTCGTACTGGGTCCAGATCGTCATCGGCACCCTGCTCATCGGGTCCGTGCTGGGGCCCAACCTCGTGCGTCGCGCACGGGAGGCGCGCGGCGGCTCGACAACCCCTCGGCGCGGCCCGTGGCCGTCGCGGCGAGCGGCTACCCCGAACGCGCCACAGCACTAGGAGGAGTCCCAACACCATGCAACGCATCCGTACGCCGTGGGCGATCATCGCCGCCCTGCTGGCGATGATGTTCGTACTCGCCGCCTGCGGCGAGACGCAGGACGATCAGGCGGGCTCCGGCGGCGCGGCGACCACCGCCAACGACGGCGCCACCAACGCCGGTGGCGAGATCCGGAGGGGCCTGAAGTTCGTCTCGATGCCCAAGCAGCTCGGCAACCCCTACGAGGAGGTGGAGCACGGCGGCTTCGCCGACGCCGTCAAGGAGCTCGGCGGCACGCACGAGCTCGTCGGGCCGACGGACGCCTCGGCGTCCTCGCAGGTCCCGCTCATCAACTCCGTCATCCAGAAGCGCCCCGACGTGCTCGCGATCGCCGGCAACGACCCCAACGCCGTCGCGCCGGCGCTGCGCAACGCCGCCCGGCGTGGGATCAGCGTCGTGGCGTTCGACTCCGACGTGGCCAGCGACGCCCGCAAGATCTTCGTCAACCAGGCGTCGTCCGAGCAGATCGGCCGCGACCAGGTGAAGATCCTCGCCGAGCAGATCGACGAGCGCGGCGAGATCGCGATCCTGTCGGCGACGGCGAACGCGACGAACCAGAACACCTGGATCAGGTTCATGCGCGAGGAGCTCAAGAACTACCCGAACATGAAGCTCGTCAAGGTCGCCTACGGTGACGACGACGACCAGAAGTCCTTCCAGGAGACGCAGGGCCTGATCCAGGCCTATCCGAACCTCAAGGGCATCATCTCGCCGACGACCGTCGGCATCTCCGCCGCGGCGCGCTACCTGTCGAAGTCCGACAAGAAGGGCGACATCGCGTTGACCGGCCTCGGTACCCCCAACCAGATGCGCAAGTTCGTCAAGGACGGCACCGTCACCGAGTTCGCGCTGTGGAACCCCGCGGACGTCGGCTACCTTGCCGCCTACGCGTCCGGCGCGCTGGCCTCGAACCTCATCACCGGCGCGGAGGGTGACAAGTTCAAGTCCGGCAAGCTCGGCGAGCACACGGTCGGCAAGAACGGCGAGGTGATCCTCGGCCCGCCGACCCGCTTCAACAGGCAGAACATCGACGAGTTCGACTTCTAGCCATGGTCGAAGCGACGACTGCAGCGGTCGTCGCCGGCACCCGGCCCCCGCCACGC
>DASZOA010000191.1:0-3304 GCA_035551055.1 Solirubrobacteraceae bacterium | reverse complement strand
GACTTTAAGAAGGGCGAGCTGGGAGGCGAGCCCGGGCCGGCCGGACCGGCGGGACCCGCCGGGCCGCTCGGGCCACAGGGCCCGGCCGGACCGCAGGGACCGGCGGGCCCTCAGGGGCCGGCGGGATCCGAGGGGCCGGCCGGCCCGCAGGGACCGGCGGGTCCCCCGGGTACCGCGCGCGCCTACGCGCTCGTGCAGTTCGGCGACTGCGCGAGCGACGTGTGCACGGTCTCTCGTGCCAGGAACATCGCGGCGGTTCGGCGCGTCGCGACCGGCACGTACTGCATCACCCCGGCGGCCGTCGCGGGCAACCCGATCGATCCCGCGACCGACCTGATCATGGCCGGGGTCGAGTACCAGCAGACCGTCCCTCCGCAGGGCAACGCCAGCGCGATGGGTGCCGGCACCTACACGAGCGGCGGGTGCAATCCGGCGACCGAGTTCAAGGTCGTCACCCAGCGCACGACGACCACGACGGCCGCGGCGCCGGCGAGCAACATCTCCTTCTGGGTCGCGATCCCCTGAGCGCGCGCGCCCCGCGAGGTCAGCGCGCGCCGTGCGAGCGGTCGTGGCGCTCGACGTCGCGCCCGAGCGTGCTGGGGATCTCGGCGCCGGGGGCGTCGCCGCCCGTGTCGTCGTACGGGTGCTGGTCGATCGCGCTGCCGCTGCGCGAGTAGACGCCGTACGCGACGGCCAGGAACAGGACGACCAGGAAGCCAACGATGGCCCACGACCCGGCGCCGAGCGCGAGCGGCGTCATGTGCCGACTATCGCATGGCGCGTCGCCGCCTGCGTCAGCTCCCAGCCACGCCGCGGCCGGCCCGAGAGGAATCGGACGCCGCGCGTCGAAGGGCGCCGGCGATGGCCTCCGTCGCCCGGCCTGCCCATGCCCGCCAACCGCCCCGGGCGCGGCCCCGGCCGAAGCCCGTCGAGTACAACATCCTCTTCACGGCGACGCTCTGCCTGCTCGCCGCCGGCGCGGTCATGGTCTACAGCGCCTCCTCGGCGCGCACGCTGCTCGAGGGGCAGGGCGACGGCAGCGTCTACCTCGTCAAGTACCTCGGCTACGGCGCCGTCGGCCTCGCGGTGCTGCACGTGCTCGCGCGCGGGGGGCTCGAGCTGCTCCCGCGCCTGACCCCGGCGCTGCTCGGCCTCTCGTTTCTCATGCTGCTCGCGGTGAAGATCCCCGGCATCGGGGTCGAGGTCAACGGCGCGCGCCGCTGGCTCGGCGCCGGACCGCTGCAGTTCCAGCCGTCGGAGCTCATGAAGCTCGCGCTCGTGCTCTACGCGGCGGGCCTGCTCGCCACGGCGCCCGCGCGGCTGCGCACCGTCAGGGGCGTCACCGGGCCGCTGCTGGTCGTGGCGGGCGCCGCGGTCGTGCTCGTCGCCTCGCAGCCGGATCTCGGGACCGCGCTCGTGATCGCGTTCACGCTCGCGGCGCTGCTGTTCGTCGCCGGCGTGCCGCTGCGCCTGCTCGGGACGATCGGTGGGATCGGCGCGGTGCTCGTCCTGCTCTTCATCGCCGTCGAGCCCTACCGCGCCGCGCGGCTGACGGCGTTCGTCAACCCGTGGGCGCACGCCGAGTCCGTGGGCTTTCAGTCCGTCCAGGGGCAGATCGCGCTGGGCTCCGGCGGCTTCTTCGGCGTCGGCCTCGGCGAGTCGGTGCAGAAGGTCTTCTACCTGCCCGAGGCGCACACGGACTTCATCCTCGCGGTCATCGGCGAGGAGCTCGGGATCGCCGGGATCTGCGGGCTGCTGTTCCTCTACGGCCTGATCGGCTACGCCGGCCTGCGCACGGCCAAGGCGGGCGCCACGCGCTACACCCAGCTGCTCGCGGCGGGCCTGACGGCGCTGATCCTCTGCCAGGCGCTGCTCAACGCCTTCGCGGTGCTCGGGATCGCGCCGCTGACCGGGGTGCCGCTGCCGTTCATCTCCTCGGGCTCGAGCTCGCTGCTCGTCCTGCTGGCGACGATGGGGCTGCTGCTGAACATCGCGGCGCGCAGCACGACCCATCTCGCCGCGCTGCCCGAGCCGGCCGGACGTCGGAACGATGCGCGAGGATCACGCGGTGCTCAGAGTGCTGATCGCCGCGGGGGGGACGGCCGGCCACGTCGTGCCGGCGCTGGCGGTGGCCGAGCGGCTGACGGCGGCGGGCGCTGAGGTCGTCTTCGTCGGCGGCGAGCGCGCGGAGGCCGAGCTCGTCCCCGCCGCCGGCTACGACCTGCGCCCGATCTCGGTCGAGGGGCTGAGCCGCACCAACCCGCTGCGCGCCGCCCGCGCCGCGCTGCGCGCGGGCGCCGCCGTCCGCGTCGCCCACCGGATCCTCGGCGAGCTGCGCCCGGCGGCGGTGCTCGGCGGCGGCGGCTACGTCGCCGGACCCGTCGGCCTCGCGGCGCTCGCGCGGCGGATCCCGCTCGTGCTGACCGAGGCCGACAGCCACCTGGGGATCACGAACCGCCTGCTGGCGCCGCGCGCGCGGCGGGTCTGCCTGGCGTTTCCGATCGCCGGGCGCGACGGCGCCCGCTACCGCGTGACCGGGCGCCCGGTGCCGCCGCCGGCGCGCGACGTCGCCGCCGCGCGCGCGCGCTTCGGGCTGCGCGACGGCGAGCTGTGCGTGCTCGTCTTCGGCGGCTCGCTCGGCGCCCGCTCGATCAACGAAGCGGCGGTGGAGGCGTTCCGCGCCGCGCCCTTTCGCGTCCTGCACGCGGCCGGCGCGCGCGACCACGCCGCGCTCGCCGCGCGCGTCGCGGCAGAGCACTACGACCTGCGCCCGTACATCGAGCGCTTCGGCGAGGCGCTCGCGGCCTGCGACCTCTGCGTCGCCCGCGCCGGCGGCTCGATCTTCGAGATCGCGGCCGCCGGCAAGCCGGCGATCCTCGTCCCCTATCCGCACGCCAGCGCCGACCACCAGACCGCCAACGCGCGCTGGATGGCCGCGGCCGGCGCCGCGGTCGTCGTGCCCGACGCGGAGCTGACGGCGGCGCGGCTGGGCGCGGAGGTCGGCGCCCTGCTCGGCGACCGCTCGCGGCTGCAGGCGATGGCCGCCGCGTCGGCGGCGCTCGCGCGCCCCGACGCGGCCCAGGCGGTCGCCGACGAGGTGCTCGCGGCGGCCGCCGCCGCGCGCGCCGGCCGGCGGTCGCGATGAGCGCGTGGAGCGGGCGCCGGCTGCACCTCGTCGGCATCGGCGGAGCGGGCATGAGCGGCCTTGCGCTCATCGCCGACGCGCTCGGCGCCGCCGTGACCGGCTCCGACCAGGCCGACTCGACGTACCTCGCGCGCGTGCGCGCCGCGGGCATCGATGCGC
>DASZOA010000190.1:0-6840 GCA_035551055.1 Solirubrobacteraceae bacterium | reverse complement strand
CGGCGGCGGCAACGGCGGCAGCGACGGCACCGACGTGGACGGCGACCGGCTCCGGGCCGCCGCGAACGAGGCCGGCTGCGTATACCGCTCGTTTCCCGAGCAGGGGCGCGACCCGCAGACCGGCTACGGCCGCGTGAACTTGAGCAAGGCCGCGACCGGGTGATCGACCTCGAGCTGCGGCGGCGCGAGCTCGCCGCCGACGTCCGGCGCTGCTGCGCGCCGCGAAGCCAGTGGATCGTCCGGGAACGTTGTGCCCGAAACCGCGGGATGCCGGCGCCGCCAGGCAAGGACGCAGATCCGAAGGAATGCGTCAGCATTTCGAGGATCGAGGACGCCGCCTGGCGCTGATCGGCGCCCGCGGTTTCGGGTGCAACGTTTGCGGGCGACCCACTAGCCTGACCCGTCGTGGCGCCCGTCATCTTCAGCGGCATCCAGCCGACGGGGCGCAAGCACCTGGGCAACTACATCGGCGCGATCACGCAGTACGTCGCCGGCCAGGAGCGCGGCGACCCGGCGATCTACTGCATCGTCGACCTGCACGCGACGACGGTGCCCTACGACCCGGCCGAGCTGCGCGCCCGCGTGCGCGACACGACCGCCGTCCTGCTCGCGGCCGGGCTCGACCCCGAGCGCTGCATCCTGTTTCGCCAGGGCGACGTCGCCGAGCACAGCGAGCTGTGCTGGCTGCTGACGTCGGTCACCGCGCTGGGCGAGCTGAACCGGATGCACCAGTTCCGCGACAAGTCGGCCGCGCAGCGCGAGCTCGTCTCGGCCGGGCTGCTGCTGTACCCGGTGCTGCAGGCCGCCGACGTGCTCGCCTACCGCGCCCACGAGGTCCCCGTCGGCGAGGACCAGCGCGAGCACCTCGAGCTCATGCGCGACATCGCCGAGCGCTTCAACGCGCGCTTCGGCGAGGGCACGCTCGTCGTGCCCGAGCACCGGATCCCGCAGATCGGTGCGCGCGTGCGCGACCTGCAGGAGCCCGAGCGCAAGATGTCGACGACCGGCGGCAGCGAGCAGGGCACCCTCTACGTGCTCGACGAGGCGGCGGCGATCCGCCGCAAGTTCAAGCGCGCGGTGACCGACTCCGACGATCCTCCCCTCCTGCGGCGCGGCGACGACAAGCCGGGCGTGACGAACCTCATCGAGATCCTCGCCGCGGTACGGCGCACGTCGCCCGACGCCGTCGAGCAGGAGCTTGCCGGCGCCCGCGGCTACGGCGAGCTGAAGGCCGTCGTGGGCGATGCGGTGGTCGCCGAGCTCGCGCCGCTGCAGGAGCGCTACCGCGAGCTGCGGGCCGACGCGCGGGCGCTCGAGGACGTGCTGGCGCTCGGGGCCGCGAAGGCGCGAGCGATCGCCTCACGGACGCTGGCCGACGTGCGCGCGGCGATGGGCGTCGGACCGTCGCCGCGCTGACGGCGCGTTCCCGGTAGAGTCGCGCGAATGGATCCAACTAGGCAACGCGGCAGCTTCGGGGGAATCGACATCCTCGGGATCATCCTGATGTTGGTTCTCCTGTTCGGCATCTCGCTGCTCATCGCGTTCTGAACTGGAGCCGCCCTGGGGAGGGTGTGCAGTGACCGTCGTCCGGCGGCGATAGCCTCCGGGCCGATGTCCGTCGCCTCCCTCGAGCTCGATCTCGAGGTCTTCTCCGGCCCGTTCGATCTGCTCCTGACGCTCGTCCTGCGCGAGGAGGTCGACCTGCTCGAGGTGCCGCTCGCGGAGATCGTCGTCGCCTACCTCGATCAGCTCGAGTCGCGCGGCGAGCTCGACCTCGAGGTCGCGACGGAGTTCCTCGTGCTGATCGCGGCGCTGCTGGAGCTCAAGTCGCGGCTCATGCTGCCGCGCGACGACGACGAGCTGCCCGACTTCGAGCCGGGCGAGGCCGCCGAGGAGCTGCTGGCGCGGATGCTCGAGGCGCGGCGCTACCGCCGCGCCGCCGACCACCTCGCCGCGCGCCTGGCGGCCGAGGAGGGCGTGCGCTATCGCGCCGCGCCGCTGCCGCCGGAGCTGCGGCGCGCGAGGCTCGCCGACGCGGGCCCCGTCTACGACGCGCGCCGGCTCGGCGCGGCGCTCGGCGGGCTGCTGCGCGTGCCGCCGCGGCCCGACCTCGCGCACGTGACGATCCCGCGCGTGTCGACGGCGGCGCGCGTGGCGCACCTGCGCGCGCTCCTGCGCCGCGGCGCGACGACGTTCGACGAGGCGGTGCGCGGCGCCGACCGCGTCACCGTCGCGGTGACGCTGTTCGCGCTGCTCGAGCTCTACAAGCAGGGCGAGGCGACGTGGACGCAGCCCGAGCCGCTCGGCGAGATCACGATCGCGCCGGCCGGCCGTCGGGCGGTCGCGCGGGCGGTCGCCTCGTGACGCGACGCCGCTCGACCGCGGCGTGCACACACGCGCCTCGCCGGCGGCCGTCGTGAGCGAGCTCGCGCGGATCGTCGAGGCGCTGCTGTTCCTGTCGCCCGACCCCGTCGGCGTCGCCGAGCTCGCCGAGGCCGCCGCCTGCGAGGCCGACGAGATCGCCGCCGCGCTCGAGGAGCTCGACCGCGCGTACGCGCCCGGCGAGCGCGGGCTGCAGCTCAAGCGCGTCGCGGGCGGCGTCGCGCTGGCGACCGACCCCGTCGCCGAGGAGGCCGCGCGCCGGCTGCTCGCCAAGCCGCGCACGCCGCCGCTGACGCCCGCGCAGGCCGAGACGCTCGCGATCGTCGCCTACCTGCAGCCGGTCTCGCGGCCGGAGATCACCCGCATCCGCGGCGTCGCCGCCGACTCGGCGACCGCGACGCTCGAGGAGCGCGGCCTCGTCGAGCAGGCCGGCCGCTCGCAGTTCGGCGCGGTCCTGTACCGCACGACCGACCGCTTCCTCACGCTCTTCGGCCTGGACTCGCTCGACGCGCTGCCGAGCGTGAGCGAGTGGGACCCGTCGCCGGAGGAGGAGGCCGAGCTGCGCGAGCGCCTGCTGCGCGCCGGCGAGCAGCGCCTCGGCGAGTCGGCGAGCGCGTAGGCGCGCAACGAGCCGGCGGCGGACGCTCTCGTCGCAGGACCGGGTAGAGGTCGCGTCGTGGCCCGCCGCGTCATCAGCGCCCTGCAGTTCTTTCCGCGCGGCGGCTCGGCCCACGTCGCTCGCGCGCTCGCGCGCGAGCTGCCCGCCCACGGCTGGCAGGTCACCGTCGTCGCGGGCTCGCGCCGCGACCTCGGCCGCCACGCCGACGCACGGCGCTTCTACGGCGGACTCGACGTGCGCCCCGTCGACTTCGACGCCGCGCTGCGCGCGCGCGACCCGCTCGACCCGCCGCCGCCGGCGGCACCGATCCACCCCTCCTACGAGGACCGCCCGGGGGCGCCCGACGCCGTCTTCGCCGCCCTCGACGACGCCGCCTTCGCGCGTCAGGTCGACGCCTGGACGCGCGCGCTGAGCGCGGCCGGCGCCGCGCGGGCCGACGTGCTGCACCTGCATCACCTCACGCCGCTGAACGCGGCCGCGGCGCGCGCCGCCCCCGGCGTGCCGGTCGTCGGGCACCTGCACGGCACCGAGCTGCTCATGCTCGAGCAGATCGAGGCCGGCGCGCCGGCGGGCTGGTGTTGCGCGGCCGCGTGGGCGGAGCGGATGGCGGCATGGGCACGTGCGTGCACCCGCCTGCTGGTCCTGTCGCCGAGCCAGATCCCGCGGGCCGCGCGGCTACTGGGGATCGACCCCGCGCGCTGCGTCGTCGTGCCCAACGGCTTCGACCCGCACCGGATGCGACGGGTCGAGGTCGACCGCGCCGCGCACTGGCGCACGCACCTCGTCGAGCAGCCGCGTGGCTGGCGCCCGGGCGAGCGGCCGGGCAGCGTGCGCTACACCCATGAGCAGGTCGCGCGGCTGAGCCGTGGGCCGGTGATCCTCAGCGTCGGGCGCTTCACGGCCGTCAAGCGCACCGGTCTGCTCATCGAGGCGTTCGCCGCCGCGCGCCGGCGGTTCGCCGAGCCCGCCTCGCTCGTCCTCGTCGGTGGGCACCCCGGCGAGTGGGAGGGCGAGCACCCGCTGGACAGCATCGAGCGCGTCGGCGCGTCGGACGTCTTCCTGGCGGGTTGGCACGAGCACGACACGCTGCCCGCCTTTCTGTCGGCGTCCGATGTGCTCGCGCTGGCGAGCGTGCGCGAGCAGTTCGGCCAGGTGCTCGTCGAGGCGATGGCCGCCGAGCTGCCGCTCATCGCCGTCGACCGGTTCGGGCCGGCGGAGATCGTCGAGCCCGGCCAGACCGGCTGGCTCGTCGAGCCCGACGACCGGGACGCGCTGGCCGACGCGCTGGTCGCCGCCGTCAACGATCCCCGCGAGCGCCGCCGCCGCGGGCTCGCCGCGCGGGCGACGGCGGTCACCCGCTACGCATGGCCGGCGCTGGCGCGGCGGGTGGCGGAGACGTTCGAGGAGGTCGTGGGCCGCGAGCGGACCGCCGCCGCTCCCGGGGTCGCCGGCGGCGGGTCGCGGTAGCGACCGTCTGCCGTGGCCGGAAGTCCTCGGCGGCGATGCTCGGTGCGACGCTCGAGCGACACCTGGATGAGCGGACGCCGGCGAAGTGTCACTCGAGCACGCACCCCGGCCTCGCGCGCCACGCAACCTGTGCCCGAGGCCCTACGCCCGAGTCGCCGCCAGCTGACCGCAGGCGGCGGCGATGTCGCGCCCACGCGTGAGGCGCACCGTCGCGCGCAGCCCGTGCTCCTCGAGCACCGCGCGGAAGGCCGCGATCGCCTCCGGGCTCGAGCCGTCGTAGACGCCGGTCGGGTTGTACGGGATGAGGTTGACCTTGAAGACCGCCGGGTCGAGCAGCTGCGCGAGCGCGACCGCCTGCTCGTAGCGGTCGTTGACGCCGGCGAGCATGACGTACTCGACGAACACGCGCCGGCGCTTGGCGGCGTGGAAGCGCCGGCAGGCGTCGAGCACGTCGGGCAGCGGGTAGCGCTCGTTGACGGGCATGAGCAGCGAGCGCAGCGCCGGGTCGGCGGCGTGCAGCGACAGTGCGAGGCGGATCGGCATGTCGCTCTCGGCGAGGCGGTCGATGCCGGGGATCCAGCCGACCGTCGAGACCGCCGTGCGCCGGTGCGTGATGCCGAGGTCGGGCAGCCGCCGGCAGGCCTCGAGCACCGCGTCGAGGTTCATCATCGGCTCGCCCATCCCCATGAAGACGGCGTGGTCGACGTCCTCGATCCGGCGGAAGTGCAGCGCCTGGTCGAGGATCTCGGACGCGGTGAGGTTGCGGCCGAACTTCATCGCGCCGGTCGCACAGAACGTGCACGTCAGCGGGCAGCCCGACTGCGAGGACAGGCACAGCGACCGGCGACGATCGCGGTAGCGCATGAGCACCGCCTCGACCGGACGCCCGTCGGCGGTGCGAAAGAGCGCCTTGACGGTGCCGTCGCGGGCGTGCGCCTCGTCGGCCAGCGTCAGCGTCGAGAACGGCACGGCGTCGGCGAGCGCGCCGCGCAGCGCGACCGGCAGGTCGGTCATCTCCCCGTAGCCGGCGGCTCCGCGCGCGGCCCACGCCCACACCTGGCGGGCGCGGAAGGCGGGCTCGCCGGCGTCGGCGAGCGTGCGCTGCAGCAGCTCGAGGTCCACCGCTCGAGCGTAGCCCGGCACGCCCGCGCGCCCGCCCCCGGCTTCAGGCGAGGTCGTCGAACTCGAACACGGTCGCGCCGGTGGCCGCGAGCATCGGCACGCCGGCGGCGGCGAGCTCGTGCGCGCCGGCCGTGTGCAGGTGGTCGGCGATCGCCGTGCGCACGCCGCCGGGCGCGACCGCCGTCGCGCCGCGGTGCATCGCGGAGACCGACTCGCGGACGAGCGCCACCCACCAGCGCAGGACCTCCTCGTCGCCCATCCGCGCGGTCAGCGCGGTCGCCCGCAGCCCGTCCTCGGTCAGCGGCTCGAGCACGACCGCGAGGCTCTCCGGGTTGCGGGCGAGGTGCTCGACGTCGCTGGTCGCGCCGACGTCGAAGTCGCCCCGGCGCAGGCAGATCCGCCGCACCGGCTCGAACTCGGCGATCGCGCTCTCCAGATCGGCGCGGGGCGGCAGCGCGGCGGGGCTGTAGAGGGGAAAGAAGCGCTCGAGCGAGACGTGCAGCTCGTGCTCGGCCGCCCAGTCCGCGGCGAGCGCGACGAGCTCCTCGCGCGTCGCGTGCAGCGGCAGCGTGAAGTGCGTCATGACCGGGTGGAAGGGGCCGGCGGCCACGTGCCAGGATCGTAGGCATGCGCCTCGCGAAGTTCCTCGCCCACGCCGGCGTCGCGTCGCGCCGCGGCGCCGAGGAGATCATCCGCAGCGGGCGGGTGACGGTCGCGGGCCGCACGGTCACCGACCCTGCCCGTGACGTCGACGCCGGCAGCGGCGTCGCCGTCGACGGCCGCCACCTCGCGGGGCCCGAGGAGCGGATCGTCTTCGTCGTCAACAAGCCCGCGGGCGTGCTGTCGACGGCCGCCGACACGCACGGACGGCGCACCGTCGTCGAGCTCGTCCCCGCCGCCGGCGCCCGGCTGTATCCCGTCGGCCGGCTCGACGCCGACAGCACGGGACTGATCCTCGTAACGAACGACGGCGACCTCGCCCAGCGCCTGACGCACCCGTCGTTCGAGGTTCCACGGACCTACCGCGCCAGCGTCCGCCCCGCGCCGGTCGGCGAGCGTGCGCTGCGCGCGCTGCGCGAGGGCGTCGAGCTCGACGACGGTCGCACGGCGCCGGCGAAGGTGCGCCAGGTGCGCCCCGGCGTGCTCGAGCTCACGATCCACGAGGGCCGCAACCATCAGGTGCGGCGGATGTGCGAGGCCGTCGGCCACCGCGTGCGCACGCTGCAGCGCGTGCGCTTCGGGCCGCTGCG